>CAVHIX010000280.1:0-2019 GCA_963636135.1 Anaerovoracaceae bacterium | reverse complement strand
ATTATGTTCTTGCAGTTTATTTCTTAAATCTTGCAATCGTAACTGTGAATGTTTTCGTTTATATCAGAAATAAAAATTTGGATAAAAAAGCTCAAACTGAACAAACTTCTATAAAATTCGATGCCGCTCAAGTTCAGCAGAAAGCAGAAAAATTATTACAGGAGGAAGAAAAAATGAATATTTCCAGAGAAGAGTATCTTGATTTACCGGAACAGCCTTCGGAATATCAGGAAAAAAATGGTGTTATTTTAATCGGAAGCGAATTGGACAAAAAGATTCCAGTTTCAGAATTGGCAACTTCTTTTGATTTCAATTTCCCAATCTACAATGAAAGCGCAGAAAATCTTTCACTTGAAAATGTTCAGGATTATTTTGAAAAAGAGATTTCTTCTTTGAATCCGGAAGGCGTAATCCTTCACATTGGTGAAAAAGATTTGAACCTTTTTACAGAAAATAGCAATCAATTTGACAATCTTTATATTTCACTTCTTTCTAAAATTAAAAAGCAGAATAAAAAATGCCGAATTGCGTTAGTTTCCGTAAATAATCCGGCTCACAATAAAATTATTGAAACAATGAATGCCCATATTAAAGCGATTGCAGATTCTGGAAACTTTACTTTTGTAAATGTTGAAAATGCAAAACTTTGGAATCCGGAAGCAACAAAAGCCTCAAATGATTTTGCATACAGCATGGGATTGAGCGTAAGAAAACCTCTTAAAAATGTTTCAGAAATCTTATTCAGTTATGCTTACAACAATCTTTACGAAGGCGATGTAAAAGAAGACTTAATCGGTTAGTCGATTAAAAATAAAAAATTAATTTGCCAGGGATTAAGTTTTAGTTCCTGGCTTTTTTTTTGTTCGTTGAAAATTCTTTATCTTTTCGCTAAAATCGTATCACTTTTATATTATGCAGAAAAAACTGAATCTTAATAATTTTATTTATATTTTTCGTTTTACAGTTCCGATTTTGCTAGGTTATATTCCTCTTGGATTCGGGTTTGGGCTTTATGCAAGTCAGAGTGGGCTTCCAATTTTTGTTTCAACGCTGATGAGTCTTTTTATTTATGCGGGGGCGGGGCAATATATGGCGATTGGCCTTTTTGCAACGGGAGCGACACTTTCTACTATATTAATAACTGAACTTTTGCTGAATATTCGTCACATCGTTTACGGACTTTCGTTTATTTCTGAATTTAATGAATGTGGAAAATTTAAGCCATATCTGATTTTTGCCCTAACCGATGAAACTTATTCTGTTTTAACGACTGCCCATATTCCTGAAAATATCAGCAAGACGAAATTTTATTTTTTAGTTTCGGCTTTAAATCATTTTTATTGGGTGTTAGGCTCTCTTTTAGGCGCAATCGTTGGAAAAATTTTACAGAATAATACAACTTTTGATTTTGGCGGAATTGATTTTGCTTTAACGGCGTTGTTTGCGGTTTTATTTATAGAACAAATTCGTTCAACTAAAAATTATTTTGCTTCGATTGTTGGCGTTCTTTGCACAATTTTAACCGTAGTTTTGTGGCGATTCGGAATTATAAGCAGTTCGAGCAATATTTTACTTTTTTCTTTAATTTTAGGAATTACGATTATTTTAATTTTTAAAGGAAGAGACGCAAAATGAGTTTAAAAATGATTATTCTAACTGTTTTTTTATGCGGATTAATCGTTTTTTTTGAACGAGCGTTTCCTTTTATTTTATTCAGCAAGAAAAATCCGCCAAAAATAATCGATTTTATTCAAAAATTGATTCCGCCAATGGTGATGGGGGCATTAGTAATTTATTGTTTAAAAGATATTACATTTTTCAGTGAAAATCAGTTTAGCATTAAAGGATTTTTGCCACAGATTTTGGCGCTAACGGTAACAATCGTTCTTCATTTAATAAAAAGAAATACACTTTTAAGCATTATAAGCGGAACAGTTCTTTATATGATTTTAATTCATATCTTATAAATTCTTAAATTTTTTCAAATTTTTAAACATTTTTGCAATATCTTCCTTAAGT
>CAVHIX010000279.1:0-2027 GCA_963636135.1 Anaerovoracaceae bacterium | reverse complement strand
CGTCATCTACTTTGCCTCCCATTATCAAATTCCGATTTTCATCGGTTGAGTTTGGTAGATAACCGCCTATTCAAGCATTTCCAATACTTTACTTATACCGTAAATCTGTAGCACATACAAGACGAGAAATTTAAATATAAAAAAAACCGCCCACCCTTCAAAACGAAAGGCAGGCGGTTGTAAAAGGGCTGTCAGCCCCCGGTGGCTCCATTGCTCACAGATTCTAAGATGAACTCAGAATGACATTTTATTCTGCAGTTGATTGCGTTACATTGCGAACCACACGGAAACCAAGAAGATTGCCCCGACTGTTCGGAGTAGTTTTTACGCGGTAAGAAACGGTGGCGTTAGAATCACTGTGCCAATAGCTGCCACCACGCCTTACACGATTCTCACCAGAAGAAGGCCCTGTAACAGCGGTAGTGTTATCTATAGTCTCGGTATAATAGTCCCAGCATCGTTCTAGTATATTGCCACTCATATCATATAAACCGTAAGCGTTAGCTTTCTTTGTTTTTACTTCGTGCGATTTATAATCTGAATTTTCATCATACCAGGCAACATCGTCTATATTGTCGCTTCCGGCGTATGTGTAGTTTTCGCCACCGCGTGCAGCCCATTCCCATTCGGCTTCGGTTGGAAGACGGTAACCGTTGGCAGTCCAGTCGCATACAACAGCATTCCATGTATCAGAACTTTCACTTGGAATATCAGAATATGTAATAGTTGAAAAATCTACATTCTCTACTGTGTAACATGGTGTCAGGTTCTCTTTTAAAGAAAGTTTATTACAATAAACTATTGCATCATATAGGCTTATACACCTTACTGGGTTGTTGCCGACATCTCCGTCTGTATTTCCTCTACTTGGATTTGTTCCCACAACAGCTTCAAATTCTGCCTGTGTTACTTCGTGGTCGCAAATATAAAAACTTGCAATTTCAAGGGCACGTTCGCTTACAAATACAGATGATTCAGGAGTCCAAGTTTCGTTTCCTGTAATTGAAGCTGCTGGCACTTGTACAAAGCTAGATGAAACATCAATTGAATCTTTATTTACTATTACCAAACAAATTGTTTCACCACTCTTGTTTCTAGCTTTGTCTACGCTTACAAGGTAGAATGTATACCAGGCTTTATCTTTAGTGATATTTGAATATGTTTTACTTGTTGAATCAGAAGTTTCTACAGTTGATTTTTCTGAAGTTTTTGTGCCATCGTTTGTTGTGTAGCAAATTTCTATGTAGTCAAGGTCTTCATCTGTAGGATTTGTCCAGTTTAATGTGATTGTTGAATCAGACTCTGAATAAGTTCCCGTTACGCCAGTTGTTTTTTTAGGTGCGATAAAGTCAAAGTTTTCGATTGTAATCTGTTCAATTTCTTCGCGACCGTCGCTGTCTATTGCTGCAACAGTGTAAGTTGCGTTTGCAGTAATTTCAAATGTCCATTTTGCGTTGTCGTTTGCATCAACAGTTGCTTCGGTTACGCTTGTATCTGCAAGGTAAGAAGCGGCCGGTTTTATTGTTGCCTCCTGTTTGTAAACAACTCGTTTTACTGTTCCTGCAGTTGTAATGTTTGCAGTTACAGTTACGCTCGTGTTAGATTTTGTTTCTGGAACGCTAAGGGCAATTTTCATAGTATCTGTAGAAGAAACTTCTACCGGAGTTGCCTTTGCCGTAGCTTCCTCGCTCTTGTTAAAACTTGTGTCCAAAGTTTTTACTGTAAAAGTATACTCAGTACCGTTCGTAAGGTTACGCACAATTGCTCCGCCGACGCCTTGGGCTACTACCATGCTATTTGAACTAAGGGCTGTTGCAGCACGACTTTCTGTTGCACTAGTCCAACTTACTTCGTAACCGTAAATGTCCTTGTCGGTGTCTACAGCGTCAGTCCAAATAAGAAGAACACTCTTATCTTTTGCAGTTGCAGTAAGATTTGTTACAGATGCTGGGGCGGTTGTATCTGTTGGGGTTGCGTCATCGCTTTCTGTTTTGCAGCCAATTGCAATAAGTGCAAAAACTGCCATA
>CAVHIX010000278.1:0-2035 GCA_963636135.1 Anaerovoracaceae bacterium | reverse complement strand
CTCTAATTGTGAAGAATAATCTGTTTCCTGATTTTCACTTTCTTTTTTATTTTCAGAAGGATTTTCATCAAGTTCCGGAAGATTAAAATCCGTATCGTCCAACTCAGGCAAATCTTCCAAAGAATCAATATCATTTGAAACAGAATCTGTAAGCGCAGAAGGAGGATTAAAATCGTCTAAACTTTCAAGATTTTCATTTTTTTGTTCAGGGAGGGCATTTTCACCAGTTAAATCATCTTTTGCAGGCGAAACCGAAAAATCATCCGTAAGTTCCGGAAGATCAAAATCATCTTGGTGAGATTCACTTTCATTTTCATTTTTAGGAGAATCATTTTTGGGTTCAGAATCAAAATTTACATCAACTAAAGAATTTAATTCTTCATCTGAAATTGTATTTTTAAAAGTTGATTCATCAGGCAAAGAAAAATCTTCATCTAAATCGTCTTTTGTTGGAAAATCCTGGTCAAAACTCAAATCCCCTAAATCCGACGGGAAAGAAAAAGCGTCATTTTGACTCTGCGAATCGTTTTCTGTAAATTCCGGAAGTTCAGTTTTAAAATCTTCTAAAACATTTTCCGTTTGATTTTGCTTAGGGTTTGCTTCTTCTAAATTTTCTAAATGCTCATTTTCTTCTGATTTTTGATTTTTTTCTGGCTCTAAGATCTGCTGAATTTGCTCGGAAAGCGGCTGTTCAGACGGCTCTGATTGTTCAAGTTTCTCAGGTTGTTCAATTTTTTCTTCAGACGGAACTTCTTCAGCTTCTTCTTGTTCACCAAAAGAACCGTCAAAACCTTCACTATTTAGTAAATCTTCTAAACTTAAATCAGAAACCGGAATTTCTTTAGGCTCTTCAACTTCTTCCTGTTTTGGTTCTTCGTCTAAGAACATTGAAAGATCCGGCTCTTCTTCACTAGAAGGAGGTTCCGTATTTAAAATAGAAGAAAAATCCGGAACTGGGGCCGAAGGAACATTTTCAGGGGCAGCGGAAGGCATTTTAGTTCCCATAATATCGGAAAAATCTTCTGATTCAGATTTAACTTCCTGCTTTACAATTTTACTTTCATCAATTTCGGGAAGGCCCAGAACAAAATCGTCAGAATCGTCAACATCTTTTACATCTTTTGGAATCGGTACAGTTACAGCTTTTTCACCACGAGCAGCACGAAGCGAAGGTTCATTTCCAAGAGAGAGAATATCTGAATTAAATTTTTGTAACTGTTTTAAACCTGGCATAAAATTCCAACAAAAAATTTGCTATTTTTCATTTTACTCTACAAAGGGACAAAATACAAGTTATTAAATTTCAAAAACAAGAGTTTTTCCATTAACGGGAAAAGATAGTTTACAAGAAGTCAAACAGAGATTTTTTATGCCTTTCTGTTTTTTTAGAATTTTATTTATTTTAAAATTTCCGTGCTTATCGTCCCCGGCAATTGGGCAATTTATTTTTGCAAGATGAATTCGAATTTGGTGCATTCTTCCAGTTTCAAGAATTAAATGAACCGTTGAAAGCGTGTAAGATTTTTCTTCAAATGTAAAAGATTCTTGATTTTCAACAAAATAATGAGTTACCGCTGGCTTTTCCGCACCATGCTGAACTACGCTAGTTGTAATTTTCCCTTTTTGGGAAGGAAGAGAGCCAACGCACAAGGTCCTATATTCTTTTTGAACTAATTTTCCGCCGATTAATTTAATCCATTTTGAAGCGGCGAGCGAAGATTTTGCAACAATCATCAATCCGTCTGTATCTTTGTCAAGGCGATGAACTAAAAAAACGGGTTTTCCAATCTGAAGCGGTAAATCTACATCAACTGAATGCAAAACGCCAGAGCCGCCCTGAGAACACAAACCTTTTGGCTTATTAATTACAAAAATTTCTTCATTTTCGTATAAAATAGGAATATTTTTCATCCGAAAAACAATATAACAGTAATTTTTAAATTTTACAATCAATTTTAAAAGGGATTTTTATGAACTCAAAACGATTTATTTCAATTCTTTCTTCCGTGATTATTTTTTTTACACTGATTTTTAT
>CAVHIX010000277.1:0-2046 GCA_963636135.1 Anaerovoracaceae bacterium | reverse complement strand
GAAAAAGACTGAGAAAAGAATTGTGCTTTTAGTTCAGGAAAATGATATTTCGATTTTTTTTGAAAAAAATGTTCCGCTTACAAAATTTGCGATTCTTCCGCTACACAAATACGGATTGTTTGAAAATCGCCCTGAAAAAAATTCGTCTTCAATTCTGATTGAAAATAAAAATTCTAAAATTATGTCAAATCTTTTTCCGAGTGTTTTGGAAAAATTTGTTGGCAGAACTCCGGAAATTTATTCTTTCAAAAAAAAGATTTTAGAAATCGCACCGTTGGATTTAACGGTTTTGTTGAGCGGCGAAAATGGAACTGGGAAAACTTTTTTGGCAAATGTGATTCACGAACTTTCTAGTCGGCGGGAAAAAACTTTTTACGCGTTGAATATGGCGGAAATCCCTGAAAATTTGGGTGAAAGTTATCTTTTTGGCTCTGTGGAAGGCGCTTTTACTGGGGCAAAAAACTCTAAAGGCTGTTTTGAGGCTGCCGATGGCGGAACTTTATTTTTAGACGAAATTGCTGAGCTTTCACTTTTGCTTCAGTCAAAACTTTTGCGCGTTTTAGAAACTGGAAAATTTCGGCCCGTTGGTTCAACAAAAGAAAAAGAATGTGATGTGAGGATTTTGTGCGCGACGAATAAAAATTTAAAAGAATTAGTTGAAAAAGGCCTTTTTCGTGAAGATTTGTATTACAGAATCGTGGATTTTGAGCTTTATCTTCAGCCTTTGCGAAACCGATTGGGCGATTTGCCGCTTTTTGTAGAAATCTTTTTAGAAAATTCCGGGAAAATTTTGTCATCCGGGGCGCTTCAAAAAATGAAAAATTATAATTGGCCGGGAAATATTCGGCAGCTGAAAAAATGTTTAAATCGTGCAAAAGTTTTGTGCCAGGACGATGAAATCACAGAAGACGAAATTATTTTTTAAAATTATATTTTAGTTCATTATATTGAAGGAATAAAAAAATTTTTGTAGAATGAAAGCAAAATGTATACTGTTTAAGGCAAGTAAAATTGCTTTTATTCGGAGGAAAAAAGTGAAAAAAAGTTTTTTGTTTTTAGTTTTTTTGTCGATTTTTTTAATTTCTTGTGGGTCAAAACCAAAAACAGACGATACCGTTTCAGAAAAAATTGAACAGGAAATTTCTTCTGAAGTTGAAGAAAAAAAAGAAGAAGTAAAAGAAGTAGTCGAAGAAAAAGTTGAAACAGTTGACAATTCGGCTTTACTTTCTGAACTTGATACTGAACGAAAAAATGCAATTGATTCCGGTTGTGAAAATCTTTGTGCGGAACAATTTAAAATTGCTGAAAATCTTTATGAAACTTTAGAACCTCAGGCAAAATCCGGGTTAAATGTTCAAGAATCTCTGGAAGATTTAAAAGCGCGTTATCAGGCAATGACGCGTTATGCTGAAGCTTTAAAATTAAAATCTCAAATTGAAGAAAATAATTTTATAAGTTTTGATGAAGCAAATTATAATAAAGCAAATGCGATTGTAGAAGATTTTTCAAATCCGTTGAATCTTTCAAATATTTCTGGAAAGGCAATGTTTGAAAAAATCGATTCTGCGTATAAATCTTATAAAACTGTGATTTTTAAGGCATTTAGAAGTCAGGCAAAAGACGCTCGTGCTCAGGCGTTTAAGGCAAAACAAAATGCTGACAGTGTAAAAGCCGGTGTTTCTGTAAAAAGTGATTATTTAAAAGCTGTAGAAGAATTTAGGGCTGGGGATTCAAATTATTCGATTCAGAATCCGGAAAGTGCTATTAAAAATTATAACAATGCAAGAGTTCAGTTTGAAAATCTTTATGAATCTGTAAAACAAAAACGAGACGCCGCTCAAAAAGCAATGGATGAAGCAAAGGCCCTTGTTGAACAGAGTAAAAATTATGCACAAACTGCTGATGTTGAATCTCCGTTAGTTGGGGACGACATTAAAGGAATTGAAAAATCTGATGCGGTTTTGCTTGGCGAAGAAAATTACGAAGATCCGAAAAACGCTGAAATTTCTGTGCCGGATGAAATCAGTACAATAGAAGAAATTGAAG
>CAVHIX010000276.1:0-2070 GCA_963636135.1 Anaerovoracaceae bacterium | reverse complement strand
GATATAAAATTAAAGCCGCCAAAAGAATTGCAAAAAGCGGAAGAAGCGTATAAAAAAGGCTCAGATTATTAAAAACTTCCGGGTGATTTAAAATGAATGTGTTTTCAATTTCGCCATAAGGATGTTTAAAAATAAAAACATTTGCAAGCGAACAGATTAACGCCGTAAAAAATATGATTGCAAGTGATTTTCGAATCTTTTTTCCGAACATTTTGTAAATACAAAGCGGCCAGATTACAAAAAGGCCTAAAAATAAAAAGAACGAGGCACTGATGTATGAAAGTGGGGATTCGGTTTGCCCTAAAAAACAGAAATCTTTTGTGCTCGAAACTACAACATTTGAAGGAAGCAAAAATCCGGTTAAAAGCGCTAGTGCAAAAGTTGAAATGAAAAATGTCCAGAAATAATTTTTAGAAAGTTCCTGAAAACTTGAAGTGTTTTCTGATTTTTCGTTTAATTCCGCGAGTGAAGGAAATTTCTGGTATAAAAATCTGTATTCCTGTGGTAAAAAAATTACGATTACGGTTAGAAGGCCCAGTAAAATCTTTCCGATTAATGTTGAAAATGGCAGCAATACTGAACAAATGCAGGTTGCGCAGACGAGCAAAACTGAAACGCAAATGTGTAAAATCTTTTTTGGGTGTTTCGTTTTTGAAATCGCATTTTTTAAAAGTGAAAAAATATTATTTAAAATCCAATATAAAACTAATCCGGATGGTGAATTGTAAAGCAGAACTAAAAAAATTAACGCTACAATATACAGTTGAATTTTTTCGCTTAAAGGGGCGTTTTTAGTGTAAATGGCCCCGGAAACAAAGTTTATAAGCGTCATTACAATTGGAAGAATATTTATTGGGATTAAAATATTGTTAATTGTAAACGAAAAAAGATTGTCAGGGGCGCCTAAATCTTTAAAAATCCAGAAACTTGCGTCTCGTAAAGTCTGGCAGTTGCTTAAATAATGGTATGCTGCAATGAAAAATGGAATTTCAATTAAAATGCTCAAGGCACTTCGCAGGGCGTAAAGCGGGTGATAATTATTCTGGCGGTAATATTCACTTAGCATCATGAATCGTTCGTCGCCGGAAAAACTTTTTCTAATCGCTTTTACACGGAATTCGAGTTTTTTTCTGATTTTTCGTTCTTTTTCCTGAAGGTTATCGGCAATGTTGTAAAGTGGAAGCGCAAAAAAATTGATGCACAAACTCACGATTAAAATTGCTGTAAAAACTCCAAGTTGCGGCATTTCGTTGATAACAAAAGAAAAAATCATATCGACAATCATTTCTATTGGAGAAATAAAAGTCTTGTATAAAAAACTCATAGTCTTTCAATTATAGTATATAACAGAATTTAAAGCAATTTTCTAAATCTGCTGAATGTAAAAAACATGTAAAACGAAAGTTTTAAGTTTAGGAATAATTTTATTCTTCTTATGAAAATAAATTTTTAACCGATTTTTAAATAAAAATTGCTGGAGAATTTTATGAAACGAACTGATTATATTTCCTGGGATGAATATTTTATGGGGGTTGCGATTTTGGCTTCAAAACGAAGTAAAGATCCTAACACTCAGGTTGGCGCGTGCATTGTAAACGAAAATAATATTATAATTTCAACTGGATATAACGGTTTCCCGTTTGGTTGTTCTGACGACCTTTACACTTGGGAACGAACTGGCGCTGATACAAAATATAAATATGTCGTTCATGCGGAATTAAATGCGATTTTAAATGCCCGCGGAAGAAATCTTACAAATGCAAAAATTTATGTTGATCTTTTTCCGTGTAATGAATGTGCAAAAGCGATAATTCAGTCTGGAATAAAAGAAGTAATTTATCTTTACGACAAATATTCTGATTCAGAAGGAACAATTGCGTCAAAAAGAATGTTAAACGATGCCGGTGTAAAATTGACAAAACTTCAGGTTAAAACTGAAAAAATTGAAATTAATTTTGTTCGCTAAATTATAAACTTACTTTTCCGGATTGTGAAACTGTTAAAATTGATTTGCATTTTGGGCATTTAAACATTCCGGATTTTGAAGTTTTTAATTTTGTAGAGCACATT
>CAVHIX010000275.1:0-2147 GCA_963636135.1 Anaerovoracaceae bacterium | reverse complement strand
TCTTTCAAGGCGAACTTCATTGCTTGCAACAAATCTGAATGAAATTAAATTTGGAAGTGGCGCTAAAACGGCAAAGGCCCCTCGCCCAATTAAAATACAGTTTCCGCCAGAGGCTGCGTCTAAAATTGCAGTTTGAAGATAATCTAGATATTCATCGCGTTCTTTTACAAGTGAAGCAAAAAATCCTGGTTTTCGTTCATCGTATTTTTTTAATTTATCTGGATTAAAACCTAATTCAACAATTCTTTTTTCGATTTCCTGGCGATTTATGAATTTATAACCAAGTCGTTCGGAAAGTTTTCTTGCAACTTCATCGCCTAAAGCTGCAACTTGTCTTGAAATCGCAATTATAGCCATACAGAACCTCCACTTATGAGTAAATCTACAAGTAGATTATAAGTCTGAATTTTGAAATAGTCAAAAAATTAAATTTAAAATTTTTGTTAATTTAAATTATTCTTGAGATTCTGGTTCTTCTTCTGTTTGTGGAATTTCTGCTTCCGGATTTTCGTCTGTAATCGGTTTTTCTTCGTTTAAGTCAAGACGAATCGTTTCTAATTCTGATTTTTGACGAGATTTTAAAAGAAGCGTATTTGTTTCTTTTTTGTAAATATAACCTGAAGAATTGTAAGTTTCAAATCTGAAATCTGTACGGAATTTTAAATCGTAAATGTAAATTGATTCAAATTGTGGAATTCCGTTTACAATCAAATAATGCGAGTACGAAGTTGGGAAATCGATTGTGAGTGTGATGATTCCGCTATTGTTGTTTTCGTAGCCGACATTGTTTGCGCAGGTGAAGGCCCAAATTGCTTTTCCGTTTGCAAAAGTTAAAATCGTAAAATGCGGATAATAACTGTTGTCGTGAACTATGATTGGATAAAGTTCAGAAAGTGTTTTTAAATCAAATGAAGAACAATCTTTTAGGTAAGAATTTACGATTAATTGTCCAGCACTTTGAAGAACTTTGTTTGCAGTTGCTTTTCCGTAACAGATTAATGCGTTTCCAATTTTGATTCCGTCGATTACAGAAAGGAAAGATCCGTTTTCTGAAATTGTAATTACATCATCATCGATTGAACACATTTTTTCAATTTTGTTTACAAGAGATTGCAATACAGGTTCAAGTTTTTGAGAAAGCGTTTTATTTTTTTCTGTAAGTTCTGAATATGTTGTAAGAATTCCTGCTGCCTGAAGTAAAGGAATCTTTTCGGCATCGGCTACGGCTGTGTTTTCTAAAAGTTTTGTAATTTGTGTTGAGCCCGGATGAATGCTGATATAATCGCTTAAAAATGCAGAAGTGAAAACATCGAATTTTGCGTTTTCAGCAGAATAAGAAACTAAAGTTTCCAATCGTTCAAGGTAAGATTGTAAGTCGGCGTTCATTCGTTCGAGGGTGTTGAAATATGGGGCCGAAATGAATGTGCGGGAAGTGCTCTTTTTGAATGAAGAAGGGATTTTGTCCACAGCTTCAGTGTATTTTCCGGATTCTGCCATAACTGCAACATAAGAAACGGCTTCTTGTTCATTAATTTGAGAATCTGCTGGGAGCGAGTTAAATGAAGAAATTAAATTTTCTTTTAAAGAAATTAAAGCGTTTTTAAATTGCGTTTCTGACGCGCCATTCAAAGTTGCAATCTGTTCAAATGAGAAAGATTTTGTAAAATCGTAATAAGCGTAGTGAGCGGTATTTTCGCGAGGGGTGAATGCAATTTTATCTTCGCCAATATCGTTTGCTGAAAGTTCCCATGAAGTTTTTTTAGAACCGATTTGAATTTTCGTGCTAGTTTGCGACAAAATCGTTGAACCAGAAGAAAGTGTATATGGAAGAAAAACGCCAGACGCATTTGAAGGCAATTCTGCGGAAATTGATAAATGCGCTTTTGAAGAATCGTCGCTTACTGCAAATAAAAATGAAACATTATTTGAAAAATTAAATTTGCATGAAAGTTCAGTTGGTTTTTCGTAGCTTTGCAAAATTAAAGGATTTTTTTTGTTGTGAATTAAAACAAATCCGGATTTTTCGTCGCTGTTAGAAAAATTTAATCCGTTGAAACTTACAGACATTTTATTTTTTAATGAAGTTTTTCCGTCGTCAGAAACTGATTCAACTAAATTTACATGAAGATTTCCGATTTTTTCTGATA
>CAVHIX010000274.1:0-2186 GCA_963636135.1 Anaerovoracaceae bacterium | reverse complement strand
ACTGTACTTCAAATTTGTACCCTCACTTTATTTTCGGGTATTTTTTGACTGTACTTTTATGATAACCTTTCAATTTTGCACTTCTACCACTTTTCATTCAGCAAAAAATCTTCTATGCCAATGTAGTAAATGCCGTTTTCATCAGTCCAGGGAATAAAAGAATCTTTTACAACGATAATTTTCCTGAAAGAATCCCCTATACGCCTAAGGGAATTTATTTCTTGCTGTCGTTTATCTTCATCCGCGACACTTAATGCGGATTGAATGTAATATCTGTTGTTTCCATTGTTTGCCACAAAATCAACTTCAAGTTGTGTCCTTACATTACTTCCCTCAGCATTTTTGTGATTATACTCAACTACACCAACGTCCACATCAAAACCGCGGGCAATGAGTTCATTATAGATAATATTTTCCATAATATGATTTTCTTCAGTCTGCCTGAAATTTAAGCGGGCATTTCTTAAGCCTACATCACAGAAAAAATATTTGTTCTGACTTCCAATATATTTACGACCTTTAATGTCAAAGCGTTCTGCCTTCTGCAAAACAAAAGCATCTATAAAATATTCAATGTACCTTGTAATCGTATTTGGACTTATTTTTAATTTTTCAACTGTTAAAAATGTATTTGCAAGATTTGTAGGATTTGTAAGAGAACCAACGCTCGAAGACAATACATTCAGCAGGGTATCTAAAATGCCGGATTCATTTCTTATGTCATAACGCTCAAGAATATCCCTGATATAAGTATTTTCAAACAAGTCCTTAAGATATTTTGATTTTTCCTCATGCGTTTTAAGATAAAAAACTGCAGGTAAACCGCCATAAGTAAAAAATTCCCGCCAAGCATACCTTTTGTCATCTGTAAATGCATTGTAAAATTCTTTGTAAGTCAAAGGCTGCATTCTGATTTCGTCGCCACGACCACGAAAATCTGTAAGAATATCAGATGAAAGCATGTGGGAATTGGAACCTGTTACATAAAGATCAACATTCTTAATTTTCATCAGTTCAAGAAGTACATCCACAAATCCGATTTTTGAATCTTTGTCATCAACATACGGATTTTGAATATCGACTACCTTTTGAATTTCATCCAAGAAAACATAATGCATGTCTTCATTATTTGAAACTTTTTGTCTTATATATTCTGAAAGATTCAGCGGATTTCTGTATTTTGCATTGCGAGCTTCTTCAAGTGAAAGATGAATAATATTTTCTGGAGCAACACCATTTTCTTTAAGCCATGGAATATAAATGTCTGTAAGCAGAAATGATTTTCCAGAACGCCGAATTCCGGTTATAATTTTAATCATTCCATTTTCTTTTTTACTGATGATTTTTTCTAAATATTTTGGACGCTCTATCATATATTCTCTTTGTTGCAAATTATTTTATCGTATATCCGCAAAAATAATTCATAACTTTAATGATTATATATGATTTTTATTGCTATGGGAACGACTCTAAAAACTTTTGTCATATAGGACTTCAATTTCTCTTCTTAAAGCAGTCAGTTCCATATTCTCTTTTTTTACAGTCCGCTTTCCTTCATTTTGAACTACCGAGAAATCCTCGGTAGTTCGATTTTTCTGCAATTCATCATTAGCAAAAGTATTTTTCAAATGCAATCCGATAACGAGCTACCGTTGTTTTTTTGCACTTCACCGTCTTTTACATAGCTCATCACTTCACTTTGGCAACACCTCTACTCTAAAGCTGCTTTGGTTCTATTTTTATTCCAAGCTTTAAAACTCCAGCAATAAAATTTTTCATATTATTAGGTTTCCATTGTGTAGAAACATAAACTGCTGTTCCATCAGAAAGTAAAATTGGATGTTTACTAAATCTATTTCCACTCCATTGCTTTTGATTAATTTCTTCCCTTTTTCTAATCATTTTTCCAAATCCTGGTTTAGCCAAATCATCTGGAAATTTTTCTCGTAAATCAAAAAATTTAATTTCAGGATGAGATTTAACATAAAACTCTACAGTATAACGAACTGTAGGGCCTTTTCCACCAGTTGGAACTCCATTTACCATATATTGAGTATTATCTTTTTGAGATGAAAAGTCTCTGCTATAATCTACATTCCCTTGAGAAATATTTTGTGTTACTTCATTGTAATTTGATCTTTTCGTTATAGAAATAGAAAAATTATTTAATATTGAATCTATTTCAC
>CAVHIX010000273.1:0-2198 GCA_963636135.1 Anaerovoracaceae bacterium | reverse complement strand
AAAAGCCTTAACATTCTTTGTGTAAGAATCGTATTCTGCCTTTATGCCGAAGACGCAGGCCTTTTTGAAAGCAAAACCAGTTTTGAAGACTACATTAAATCTTTTGCAATAGAAAACCTTCGTGCCGGTATGATTTCGCTTTTTAAAGCCCTAGACACAAAAACCGAAAACCGCGATAAATACGACACAAAACTAAAACCGTTCCCATATGTAAACGGCGGACTTTTCCGCGACGAAACAATCGAAATCCCGAATTTTTCACAGGAGATTGTTGATGTAATCGTAAACCATTGCGCACCGTTCAACTGGTCAGAAATCAGCCCTACAATTTTTGGCGCCGTTTTTGAATCCACCTTGAACCCGGAAACAAGACGCAAAGGCGGAATGCACTACACCAGCATCCAGAACATTCACAAAGTAATTGACCCGCTTTTTATGAACGGCTTAAACGAAGAATTCAACAAAATCTGTGCAATCACTTCGGTTAAAAACAGAATGGCTTCACTTTTCGCTTTTCAGGAAAAACTAGGCAGCCTAAAGTTTTTAGACCCGGCCTGCGGTAGCGGAAACTTTTTAACTGAAACCTACCTTAGCCTACGCCGCTTAGAAAACAAAGTAATTTCGCTTATCAACAAGGGCGAAAAATCACTTGGCTTTGACGAGTTTATAAAAGTGCACATAAATCAGTTTTACGGAATCGAAATAAACGATTTTGCCGTTACGGTTGCAAAAACTGCCCTGTGGATTGCCGAAAGCCAGATGACAAGCGAAACAGAAAAAATCATGGGTCGCCAGATTAATTTTTTACCGCTTACCACCAACGCCTTTATTGTGGAAGGTAACGCCCTTCGTATGAACTGGAGCACGCTAAAAGCCGAAAACAAACAGGACGAAGCCACGCTTTTTACTGGATTTACCACGCAAACCGACGGCACGGAACACCACTACGATTATATTATAGGGAACCCGCCGTTTGTAGGATTTAAATTTGAATCAGCAGAACAAAAAGCAGATATGGATTTATTATTTCCAGGAATAAAAAATCTTGATTTTGTTTGTGGCTGGTATAAAAAAGCAAATGAATTGATAAAAGGCACAAAAACTGAATGTGCTTTTGTATCTACGAATTCAATAACTCAAGGCGAAACAGTAGCACGCCTTTGGGAAGCTATCAATATTAAAATAAATTTTGCTTATACTACTTTTAGATGGGATAGTGAAGCAAGCGTTAAAGCACATGTTCATTGTGTAATAATCGGATTTGCAGATTTTGATAGAACTGAAAAAATTATTTTTACAGATAATCAAAAGAAAATTGCTAAAAATATAAACGGTTATTTGATGGACGCTCCTAATCTTATTGTTCAAAGTAGAAATAAGCCTTTATGTGATGTTTCGCCAATGATTTATGGAAATATTCCTCGTGATGGCGGCTTTTATACTTTTACTACGGAAGAAAAAATTGAATTTTTAAAAAAAGAACCAAAAGCTGAAAAATATATTTATAAGATGATTGGAGCAAATGAATTTATAAACAATATAGAACGTTGGATTCTTTTCTTAAAGGATTGTGCACCGAATGAAATTAAATCAATGAAATATGTTTATGAACGTGTAAACAATGTAAAAAACTTCAGATTGTCTAGTAAGGCAAAAGAGATTCAAAAATTTGCAGAAACTCCAACTTTATTTGCACAACAAACTCAACCTATTGGAGTAAATTATATTGCAGTTCCAATTGTTTCATCTGAAAAACGCAAATATGTTCCTATTGGTTTTGTTTCAGGAAATGTTCTTACAAATAATCAGATTCAGATTATCCCCAACGCCACAATCTACGACTTTGGAATCCTTACAAGCAGCGTACACAACGCCTGGATGCGCTCCGTCTGCGGTCGCCTAAAAAGCGATTACCGTTATTCAAAAGACATCGTCTACAACAACTTTCCATGGCCAGATCCAGCACCAGAACAAAAGGCAAAAATCGAACAGACCGCCCAGGCCATATTAGACGCCCGTGCCAGATACCCCGAATGTTCTTTAGCCGACCTGTACGACGAAAATGTAATGCCCGCCGACCTTAGAGCCGCCCACCGCGAAAACGACAAAGCCGTAATGCTTTCCTACGGTTTTAACCCCAAACTAACCGAAAGCGAAGTAGTCGCCGAATTGTTCAAACTGTACGAAGGGCTGGTAAA
>CAVHIX010000272.1:0-2215 GCA_963636135.1 Anaerovoracaceae bacterium | reverse complement strand
AAACTGTACAATTTCAAATCCGCAGTCATCTTACGAAGCAAAAAGAAATATTGTCGTAAATGTTCGAAATTTAACTTTAGTTCCGCAGATTGTCGATTGTAAAACTGGCTCAATTCGGTTAAAATCTACAGAATACAAACTTTCCGACGATTCTTCTGTAATCCGGGAAGCAAGAATTGCCGCTGTAAAAAAAGCCCAAGACGCCGCAAATCTTTTAGCTGGAACTTCCGCTGTAAAAATCTCTGGCACAACAAATGTATACGAATTAGAAAGCAAAACTGAACTTGATGAATCTGGAAAAATAAAATATACAGCAAAAGTTTCAGTAACTTTTGAAGTTCAATAAAATAAATCAAATCTTATAAGAAGGAAAAAAATGTTAGACTATAAGTTTATTAAAGACAATCTTGAAGCAGTAAAAGAAAACATTAAAAACAGAAATATGACAGCCGATGCCGATAAAGTTGTTGAACTCTACGACAAACGCACTGCCCTTGTTACAAAACAGCAGGATTTGCAGCAGCAGCGAAACGAAAACGCAAAATCTATGAAACAAAAATTAGACGATGCAAAAAGAGCGGAATTAATTCAGGCCGGTAAAAAAATCAAGGAAGACATTGCCGAAGTTGAAAAAGAACTTTCACAGATTGAAGTTGACCTTGAAGAAGCCGCTCGCCAGATTCCAAATATGATTCACCCGGATGCTCCAATTGGAAAACTCGATACAGAAAATCTTGAAGTAAAAAAAGTTGGAACTCCACGCAAATTCGATTTTGAACCAAAAGACCATGTTCAGATTGCAGAAGAACTTGACCTTCTTGATTTTGACAGAGGAACTAAAGTTTCCGGTCCTAAGTTCTATTACCTTAAGAATGAAGCCGTTTTCCTTGAACAAGCTTTGATTCAATATGCGTTAAACATTTTGCGAAAACACGGATTTGAACTTTTTATCACTCCAGATGTTGCCCGCGAAGAAATTTTAAAAGGAATCGGTTTTAATCCACGCGGAAACGAATCGAACGTTTATTCAATCGAAGAAGAAGGCACTTGTCTTGTTGCAACTGCAGAAATCACGCTCGGCGGTTACCATTCAGGCGAAATCCTAGACAAAGCAAAACTTCCTCTTATGTACGGCGGACTTTCACACTGCTTTAGACGCGAAGCCGGAGCTGCAGGTCAGTTCTCTAAGGGACTTTACCGTGTTCATCAGTTTGATAAAGTTGAAATGTTCGTTTATTCAACACCAGAACAGTCAGACGAATTGCACCACAAACTCCGCGAAATCGAAGAAGAAATTTTTACAGGATTGGGTCTTCCGTTCCATGTTGTAGACACATGCTCAGGCGACTTGGGTGCCCCTGCATACAGAAAATGGGACTTGGAAGCGTGGATGCCAGGGCGAAACGGCGGCGAATACGGCGAAGTAACTTCAACTTCAAACTGTACGGATTATCAGGCCCGCAGATTAAACATCAAATACAAGGATGACGACGGAAAAAACAAATATGTTCACACTTTGAACGGAACTGCAATCGCAGTAGGCAGAGCAATGCTTGCAATCTTAGAAAACTATCAGAATGCAGACGGCTCGGTTACAATTCCTGAAGTTCTAGTTCCATTCTGTGGATTTGATAAAATTTGTCCTAAAAATAAAAAATAAATATTAAGGCTGTCTTAAATAGCCCCATACTGAATTCGTTTTAAAATCTGTAATAATAAAAAAGATTTCAAAACGGATTCGGTAACTGTAGAGGTAATTTTTTTGCAGCCAAATTAAGGGAGATTTATGATTCAAAAAAACTATTCCAGGCACATTTTCACGATTTTACTGACTTTTGCCATCATTTTAGGCGGATTTCTTTTGAAAATTACGCAAGGTGTCGTACTTCAAGTTCTTATTGCAGTTTTACTCGCATTTGTTTTTTATCCAATCGTAAAAAAATTAAATTCTTCCCTAAAAATTCCGTGGATTTTAGCGGTTTTAATCAGCGTTTTTGTTTTCGTTATAATTTTTCTTCTGCTTTTTTCAATTTTGTTTGCAAGCGGTTCAACCATAATGGAAAATTATCCAAAATATGAAGAAAAATTTGCAACGCTTTATAACCTTATAGCAAACACTTTAAAAATCGAATTCGATACTGAAAAAACTTTTTTTCAAAATATCTGGAGCCAAATAAAAGTACGCGAATTTATTCAATCTTTTGCACTCACAACT
>CAVHIX010000271.1:0-2230 GCA_963636135.1 Anaerovoracaceae bacterium | reverse complement strand
AGTTTACACTCAAGACAATAAAATTTTCTTAAATTCGAATCTTACAGAAGAATCTTTTGCCAAAACGAAATTTTCAAATCTTTTAGGCGAAAAAGGACTTATCTTTTCAAAAACCGGCGAACATTTTACAAGTGTTGAATACTGGACTTTTGATTCTACAAAATCGATTGAAGATTCAGTTTATTTTACAAAAACCGGATTTTCCGGAAAAACGCTCAAAACTATTATAATAGAAGAAAACGACGATTTTAACGAAGCGTTATTTTGCACTGTAAAAGCGATTTCATATGCGCAAAAAAAAGGATTTTCAGTTCCTTGTAACGGGCCGGCAGGAATTTTATACAACGAAAACCAGATTTTATTTTTACCGAAAAAAACTTTTTCTTCATGCGCGCAACATTTAGAAAAATCAGTTTACCAGAAAATGCAGAATATTTGGGTGGACAGCGCCGCAAGTGGCCTCAAAGCTGAAAATTTTATGCAGGGAGTTTTAATTTATTATTCGCTTACAAAAAAAGTGCCATTCCCGCTCGACAGCGAAGAACAATCTGTAAACATTGCGGATAAAAAATTTCTTCCATTAAAATATTGCATCAACGGAATCAGTACGGAACTTTCTGATTTTGTAGACAAATCTTTAAAAGGCGAAAATATAATTTCTCCACTACCAAAAGAAATTTACAAAAAAGAATTATTTGAAAGCCAAAACAGAAAACCTTCAATGAGTGAAACGGAATTTTCAAAATCCGTGGAAAAATTTCTTCGTTTTCAAAATGCAAAAATTTCTTCAAAACGAAAAATCAGACGACATTACATTCAGATTGCACTAATCGCGGTGGCTGCAGTTTTTATTTTTTTGTGTGTGGCCTTAATCAAATACGAAAATTCCAAAAAACCTTCAGTTGTAGGGCTCACTTCTCAAACCGTAACAGAAATTTTTTATTCCGGGATTCACAAATTGAACGCCGACTACATGAAAGTTAGCGCAAAAGATTGTCCGCAGGCAAATTATTACATTTCAACGATTCCGCAGATTCGCGTAGTTTCTTTGATGCCGGGGGCCTATAATCTTGAAAGTGGCCTTTCGAGCCCAGAAAACTGGTTCTTTTTTGAGCCAGACACCACAAAATCGTATTCGCATCAAATTTACGGAATTACAAATTTTAAAATCGATCAAAAAGATTCCACTTTGAATTTAAAAGTGCCAAAAAAAAGTCAAAAAAAACTAAAATTGATTAATCAGGACGGAAAACGACTCAAAAATCTGGATGAAAAAACTCATTTTGTGGAATATTATCTGGTTCACACCGTAAACAATCGCCTGGAAGTAGATTTTTATCAGACTTCAGTAAATTTAATTTTCCAAAAAGACAAATGGCAGATTTCAGAATTAGACCAAAAATGGCAAACAGAATTTTACGATTGGGCAGAAGTTTCAAAAGATTTCAAAACTGAACTTGAAAAAAATCAGAATGATGTTATAAAATCCGTACAAAATTTAAAACAAAAATATCCATGGGTACCAACAAAAGAAAGCCTTGAAGAAGAACAAAAATATTTAGATTCTCTAGGATATTAGCGAGGAAAAATGCATTTAACGCTCTATGTTGTAATTTTAATTTTTGCAATAATTTTAATCACGATTTTAAATCTGTTCACCGGCCACACAAATATTTCCAATTTTACAATTATTTTGTGGGGAATTTTAAATCCGATTTTAATTATTGCACTCGATGGAATTGTCGCTTCTGTAATTCACAATGCTTTTCCGCAAAAATGGTTTAATCCGTACAAAAAATGTTTTACGCCACCAAAAAAAGAACTTTCAATTTACAGAAAATCAAAAATCACCCGCTGGAAAGATTTTATTCCCGACACCGGAAAAATTACCGCTAAATTTTCAAAACAAAAAATCGACAGCACAGATCCAAAATACCTTTACAAATTTTTACAAGAAACTTGCTCTGCAGAATGGGTCCACTACGGAATGTGCCTCGCCGGATTTTTAACACTGATTTACGCCCCAAAAGAATTATTTTTTTCAATGTTTTTGCCGCAATCACTTGTAAATTTTTTCTTAAATATTCCGCCAATTTTAATCCAGCGAAATAACCGCCCAAAACTTTTAAAAATGTACGAACACAAATTAAAAGAATCAGAAAAAATTTTAAATTAAAAATACAAAATTGCTTAAAAAAAAGCTATTGTTCCAGATGGTGTACCGCTTGCT
>CAVHIX010000270.1:0-2244 GCA_963636135.1 Anaerovoracaceae bacterium | reverse complement strand
TTTTGTAACATTAAGTTTATTATTTATAAAATATTCAAAACGGTTATATTTTTTTGCAAAAGCAAAATAATTCAATAAAATAAAAACCCTGTATTTTAATGATGCTCCTTTAGGAAAAATTGCATACATGTCTTTCTGTCTTTTTGTTCTAAGGTTTATAATTTTATAATCAACATCTGGAAAATTCTTTTTTATATATTCTTGTAATGCATATGCTTGCAAAACAGAACCATAGTTATGAGAAGCATGAAAAGTAATACAGCCAACTTTTTTCATTATAATTTCCCCAAAAGTTTCTTGATAATTTTTTTTATTTTTCTTGGAATTATTTTTGATAAAGTTCTAGTAACCCACAATTTTATAGGCGAAAAATATTCCACCTTTGGCACAAACTTTCCGTCAACAAGACACTCTTCATACACAGTTTTTCGTTTTTGTGGCATTTTAGTCGGATGATTTAAATTAGTATTAAACGCCTTAAGTTCATCCATCGTTGCTTCTTTTAAATTAAAATTGCTTTGGCAAGTTTCAAAAAATAATTTTCCTTTCTCTGAATTCAAAATAATTCCGGAAACGCCATTACTTGTATCAAAGTTTGGGTGAAAGTTTTCAATTCCCCAAAAATCGCAAATTGAAATATCGCTAACCCGCGATGTACAAGCAAAAGAACATTCATAACAAGAAAGCCTATATGTTTCACCACGCAAAAAACTTGCATAATAAGGATCACAAGAAGCCTCTATTGTCTTTGTCTTTGTCTTTGTCTTTGTCTTTGTCTTTGTCTTTATTTTACCGCCGCAACTCCAGCCACAAACATCTTTATCCCTAAATCCATAATAAATAATCTTGCCAGAATTTTTCTTTCCAAGCCATTCAAGATATTTTGTAAACAGCAATTGACTTGGAACTCCGTGACACACAAGGTCAACTGTTAAAAGATTTTCATAATCTTTTCCTAAAAACTTAAGCAATCCTGCAATCTGACACGGTCGACCCGAATATAAAACATTTTTACCACTTTCAAGACTTTCCTTTGTTTTGCAAAAACTATTTTTTACATCAGAAAAAACGTATTTTGAGCCTTGAAGTTTTTCAAGTTCAGATAAAGAATCGATTTTTACTTGAATGGCATTCAAATCTTTATCATAAGCACAACCAAAAACAGTTCCGTTTTTTTCTAAAATATTTTTTGCAAAGGCAGAAAAAGCACCGCCAGAAGCAGACTTCTTGCAAATCTCATCATTTTTATAAACTGCCGCATAAACTTTCTGTTCGTAATTTTGCCATTTTACAGGCGAATATGAAGGACATTTTTTTAAACACAAAGAACAATCACTACATTTTTCTTTATTAACAAATGGAAATAAAAAACCTTCTTTATCCATCATCATTGTTATGGCATTCTTTGAACAACTTTGCACACAAGCAGAGCAGCCAAAACATTTATTCTTTTCTATTATAGATACAGTCATTTCTTAAAAACTCTCTGTTTTATAAAATTTAATGCAATCATCCTTTCTGCTTTCTTTAACGCAATTACAAAAGAAAAAATTGCACAAAAAATAACGCTTAAAGCACACGAAATTAAAAAAAACACAATTCCAGTAAAATTAGAACTTAAAATCTTTACTAAAATCAAACTAAAAAACAAAACTAAAGCACATCTTATAAGTACATCTTTCAAAAAATCCAAAACAGAAAGATTTACATTCTTTTTTAAATAAAAAATTCTAAAAACCGTTATCACAATTCCAAGAGCAATTCTTATCTGTAAAATAGAATAAGGATTTGCCCCTAAAATAAATGCCACTATTGAAACTGGAAGATTTAAGAAAATCAGAATACTTACAATTATCTGATAACTCTTAATCTTCCCAATCGCCTGAACTGCCATCCATAAAGGTCCATTCATTGCATCTACTAGCGAATAAATTAAAATCAGCTGAACAAACCCCACCGCATAATCTGGAACATTTTTAAGCCATACAGAAAGAACTGTTTCAAGATTCAAACTTAAAGGCAGAACAATCATCCACAAAAGAAGAAAAGAAAACTTTGATGCCCTAAAAATTAAATCACTAAATTCTTTCCTTTCGCCTGCTGCATAACTTTTTACAAGTTGCGGATTAAACGCTGTTTGAAAGTTGCTTACAAAACTGTAAACCGCAGTATTCACCTGGTTTGCAATTCCCATTGCAGCATTCACAGTTACATTTGTAAAAATATTTAGAACAATGTTAGTTC
>CAVHIX010000269.1:0-2250 GCA_963636135.1 Anaerovoracaceae bacterium | reverse complement strand
TTGCTCTTAATAGCTCAATCGCCCTTAAAGCAGAGGTAACTCCTAGCGATGCAACCGACCCGACTGTAACATGGAGTTCAAGTGATACAACAGTTGCCACGGTTGACGCAAGCACAGGCGTTGTAACAGGCGTAAAAGTTGGAAAAGCAACGATTACAGCAAAAGCTGGCGAAAAATCTGCGACTGTAGAAATTACGGTAATTATACCTGAATTTACAAGTTTTAAGATTCCGAATGCAGGAATATCAAAGAAGGGTAATACTGTAACCGCAACTGTTATTGGTAAAAACTTTACGGCACAGGGTATAACAAGTGACAGTTTTAGTCTTTCTTGTATAAGCAACAGTGATATTTTAAAAGATTCAAAAATAACAATTTCAAACGATACACGACTTACAGTGACCCTTATAATTCCAGAAAATGCTGGCTCTTATGATGTAACGATTGCAAGCGGAAATATTAGTTTGACCAGTACTTTTACAGTAAAAGATTATAGTTCTTATGTTGTAGGGGATGTTATCTTAAAAGACGGAAGCAAGGTTGATGTAACAAGCGTTTCCAGTGTAACTTTTGAAACCTCTGGTGATAAAGTGCCTGTTGCTATTGTTGCAGGCTTTAACACAAACGGTGTAGTACTTGGTCTTGGCTTAAAAAAATCAGACGCGTTAAGATGGGCAAAATCTGGTACAACTGGCGACACTACAAGGTTTACAGACATAATTGCAAGGCGTATCGGATCTTTAAGCAAGGAGTATACAATTACTGGAGACTGTGACGGAAGTGATAACTGGGAATATATTTGTTCTATCGACAAGGACGGTACAGATACCGTAGCTGAAATTGCAGAAAATTACCCTGCATTCGATTTTGCAGTAAATTATGGAACAGCAACCTGCAAATTTGATGCAAATAGTGAACTTGTAACCGGCTGGTACATTCCTTCAATTTATGAACTGTATGAAGTTTACAAGAATAAAATAACTTTGCAGACAAGTCTTGATAAAGTAAAAGGCTTTGAAATTAATGAAATAGTTTCTTATTGGAGCAGCTCTATGATGCTTAAGTACAATACTGATGCATATTTTTTGGACCCCACCGAAGGCATTATTAGCCGTGATTCTAAGTCCCACACCAATTATGTGTTAGTAGTTCGGGCTTTTTAAGTAGTTAGTCCAGCCGGCATGCTGAATTTAGTTCAGCATCTCATGCCTTTTACAACCGCCTGCCTTTCGTTTTTTGAAGGGCGGGTCTTATTCAATAATAGTTTTCAGTTCAAAAATGCCCATTTCAAATTTCTTAAATCTTTATTTTCCCGGAATTGATTAAATCTATCATTGCTTGGGCAATTTTTGGGTCAAATTGTGTGCCTTTTCCGTTTTCTAGTTCAGAAAGAATTACTTCTTTTGAAAGGTGAGGGCGATAGGCGCGGTCGGTTGCCATGGCGTCAAATGAATCTGCAACGCAAACAATTCTTGCTTCCAGTGGGATTTCGTTTCCGGCTAGTCCTTCCATGTAGCCTTTTCCGTCGTATCGTTCGTGGTGGTACATTGCCGCTGTTCGAACATTTTTGATTCCTTTAAAATCTTTTAAAATTTCTGCACCGTATGTTGTGTGATTTTTCATTTCTTCCCATTCTTCGGTAGTGAGTTTTCCGGGCTTGCAAAGAATTTCCCGCGGAATAAGGACTTTCCCGATGTCGTGGAGCATTCCGATACTGAAAATATTTTTTTGAAATTCCGTATTGTATCCGAGTTCTTCAGCAAGCATTTTTGAATAAGTCGCCACATTATAAGAATGTTTTTTCGTATATTTGTCGCGGGTATCAATAAAACTTGCACAAAGTTTCAAGAATTCAGAAATTTCTTTTTCATTTCGATTCTGCTGTTGTTTTAAAACCAGATAATTTATGTGTGCCAGAATAAGAATAAAAAATCCAAGTGCCGTAAAAACTGACGCAATTATAAACGGTTTATAGCGCAGAAGCTGAATCTGCATTTTTGTGGTGAGTAAAAAACTGCTTTCCGTTAAAAGATTTTTTGAATAGAGCACAAATCCGAGTTTACTATAACTTTTTGGGAAAATGACTGTCGTTAAAGTTTCTTCTGACCCCTGAATTTTAATTTCATTTTCATTTTTTTCATAAGTTCCGTTCCAGCTACTGTCAATATTAGATTTTTGGGGAACAGTTACGGTTAAAACCCAGTCAGTAAAGATTGTTTTTGTGTGGTTTACAATATAAATGTCGTCTTG
>CAVHIX010000268.1:0-2251 GCA_963636135.1 Anaerovoracaceae bacterium | reverse complement strand
AAAAATAGAAGAAACTTTTTTAAGATTTTCTATTTTTTTCTGGCAGGCAGGGCAATTTTTTATGTGTTCCTGGTATTGCGCAACATATTCAAATGGGAGTTCGTTATCTAAATAAATTGAATGAATATCATCAGTTGGACAAGTATACATCATCATCTCCTAATAATTCTTCAAGTATTTTTCTGGCTCTAAAAATTCTGACCTTTACGTTTCCTTCCGAAATGCCAAGAATTTTCCCGATATCTTTGTAATTTAAATCGCTGTATTCCTTGAGGATTATTGCTTCTTTTAGTTTTTTTGGTAACTTATCAAGTGCTTTTTGGGCATTTTTGATAGTTTCAGACTGAAGAAGTTCCGTTTCCCCCGAAGGCGCCGTTCTGTGATCTTCGTAAAGGGCCTTTTGGTAGGCCTTTTTTTCACGAGCTTTGCGTTTTACATAATTTAAGGAAGCATTTTTTACTACACGAATCAGCCAGAATTTTGCATCGTTTATAGTCTGAAATTCCAACTGTTTTTCGTTTGCTTTAATCAATGAATCGTGGGCTAAATCTTCGGCTGCTTCTTCATCGTTTACAATCCGAAACGAGATTTTAAACAGCATTTGCATTGTTGCCCCATAGATTATTTTAAAGTCAACGGGATTTGATGCTTTTAATGGCTTTGATTCGTCTATCTGACTTTCCATAAATATATAACCACGCTTTTTTGTAAAAGTTACAGAATTTTAGTTTCTTTTCCAGGTTGTGCCGTTCGGAGTGTCCAAAATTGTAATTCCTTCTTTTAGAAGATTGTCCCGAATTAAGTCAGCTTTTGCAAAATCTTTATTTTGTTTTGCAGTTTTTCGTTCCAAAATTAATGCTTCAATTCGTGCAGCATCTGGATCATTTGAATTATCCTGAACAGAATTTTTTGTTTCTGATTCTTGTTTTTGCTGAAGGTTATATGCTTCTTCAACTAATTTGAGGCCCAAAACACTGTCCATTCGTGAAATTGTTTCGATTATTTCTTTTGCATCGATTTCTGAATCTTTTAAAATTTTTGAAATCTGGCTCAACGCAACCGGAGTTAATAAATCGTTTTCGAGTGCGGCTGTGAATGCGTCAAGATAAGTTTTTGCCTTTTCTGAAAGTGGAAGATTTTTTGCTTCACCTTTTTTGAAAGATTTTGGCATTTCGATTTTAATTTGTGCTTTTGTGGCAAGTTTTAAAATCTTTTGAATGAGATTATTTCTTCCGTTTTGTGCTGAATCCATTGCCTTCCAGCTGAAATAAACTTGTTTTCGGTAGTGGCTGCTCAAAAGAAAGAATCTGTAGTCGAGTGCGTTGTAACCTTTGTCCAAAAGCGACTGAAGGCGTAAAAAGTTCCCGGAAGATTTTGACATTTTGTTTCCGCCTTCGATTACTAAAAATTCGTTGTGAAGCCAGTAATTTACCCAAGGGCCTTGTTTTCGGTCTTCTTCAGAAAAACTTCCTTCGCTCTGGGCAATTTCGTTTGTGTGGTGAACTGGAACATGGTCAATTCCGCCAGTGTGAATATCAAAATGTTTTCCAAGATATTTCATGCTCATTGCAGAACATTCAATGTGCCATCCTGGGTATCCGCGTCCCCATGGAGAATCCCAAGTCATCGCCTGATCTTCAAATTTTGATTTTGTAAACCATAAAACAAAGTCGCCAGGATTTTTTTTGTTTGAATCGATTACAACTTCTTTTCGTCTGCCAGCGCCTTCTTTTAATTCGTCAAGATTAAGATTGGCAAGTTTCCCGTAATCAGGATAAGTTGAAATATCGTAATATAAGTTTCCACCGGAAGTATAAGTGTGTCCGTTCGCTTCGATTTTTTTGATTAATTCAATCATTTCGTTGATATGTTCGGTTGCTTTACAGATTACATCCGGGTGGCGAATATTTAACGCATCAATGTCAGCCATAAAAGCGTCAGTGTAAAATTTTGCAATTTCCAAAACCGACTGATGGCGTTCTTCTGCAGTTTTAACCATTTTGTCTTCACCTTCGTCACTATCGCCTGTAAGGTGGCCAACATCTGTAATGTTCATTACATGTTTAATGTCGTATCCCAAAAATGTTAGCGTTTTGTCCAAAATATCCAAAAAAACATAAGCTCTAAGGTTTCCGATATGCGCATAGTTATAAACTGTAGGCCCGCATCCGTAAAATCCGACAAAATCTTTTTTAATCGGTTTAAACTCTTGTAATTCGTGACCCATTGTGTTATACAACTTTAAACTCAT
>CAVHIX010000267.1:0-2269 GCA_963636135.1 Anaerovoracaceae bacterium | reverse complement strand
CAATCAGTCGTCTTTTTTTATGATTTGGGAAACTAGGGCTTTAAATCGTCTATAATTTTATGGAAGTAAAATGTAAAACAAACGACACTTTGGAACTTTCACAGCTTGTAGAGTTCCAAGGCAACTTAAAAGAACGCACAGACGTGGACTTTGAAAAAATCGCAAAGTCAATTAAAAAGCACGGTTTCGCCTTTCCTTTCTTCGTATGGAAACACGACGGAATAAACCATGTCTTAGACGGACACGGCAGAATTGGAGCATTAAAGCGAATGGTAGCACAAGGCGAACACTTGCCACCGCTCCCGGTTGTTTATGTAAACGCAAAAGACGAAGCAGACGCAAAAGAACTTTTATTAAAATTAAACAGCCACTACGGACAGATGACCGCGGAAAGCGTCCGCGACTTTTTAGGCGATTTACAGATTGATTTTGAAGATTTATCACTGCCAGAGGGTGTGCTGGATTTAGATGTGCACATTGAAGAGATAAAATTTGAAAGTGAAAATGAAGTTATAGAAGACAATGCAGACCTTACACCGCCACAAGAGCCAAAGTCAAAAAAAGGGCAGATTTACCAGCTGGGGCGACACCGTTTAATGTGCGGAGACAGCACAAACAAAAGCGACATCGAAAAACTAATGAACGGAATAAAAGCGGATTTAGTTTTTACAGACCCACCCTATGGAATGAAAAAAGAATGCGACGGTGTGGCAAATGACAATCTTAATTTTGATGATTTACTTGAATTCAATAAAAAATGGATACCGCTCACTTTTGACGCCTTACAAGATGTCGGCTCATGGTATTGCTGGGGAATTGAAGAACCGTTAATGGACATCTACAGCAATATCTTAAAACCGATGATTAAAAATAATCAAATTACTTTTAGAAACTTGATTACTTGGGACAAAGGCAACGGGCGTGGTCAAATGTCAGAAAAGACCAGGATGTATGCAGTTGCAAGTGAAAAATGTCTTTTTGTTATGAAAGGCGTGCAAGGTTTTAACAATAACAAAGACAATTATTTTGAAGGCTGGGAACCTATCCGCAAATACTTATGCGATGAACTTAAAAAAACAGATTTAACATGTGAAAAAGTCCAGAAATTAACAAGCACAGCTGCAAGACATTATTTTGTAAAATCGCAGTGGGAATTTATCACACGTGAGAATTACAAGATTCTGCAGGATTATGCAAAGGGAAAGAATCAAGACGTTTTCAAACGCGAATACGACGACCTCAAACGCGAATATTATAAAACGCGGACATATTTTAACAACACACACGACAACATGAATGACGTCTGGCATTTTAATTCAGTAGTCGGAAAAGACCGCGAAGAATGTGGCGGACACGCAACGCCTAAACCGTTAAAAATTTGTGGACGTGCAATAAAAAGCAGTACAAAAAAAAGACGGCATTGTTTTAGACGTTTTTGGCGGTTCGGGCTCAACTTTGATAGCGTGCGAGCAACTGGAGCGTTCAGCTTATTTAATGGAACTAGAGCCAAAATGGGTTGATGTAATAATTCAACGCTGGGAAAAACACACCGGCAAAAAAGCCATTTTAGTGAGTGAATAATGACGATATTTGAAATCGTAAAGAATAGAACTATTTTTGACATCGTAAGGGAAAAACTTCTCACGGAAGACAAACACAGCAATTATCACGAAGGCGACCTTGCGACTTGGAAAAGCGGTGTTTATAAAAAGACAAAACACGGCTGGGTAAAAGTTCCCGGGCAGAATGACGGATACAAAGGGATAAAGGTTATTTCAGATGTATTAAAAACAAAAAAGCCGCTTACTGTTCAAAATTCAAAACTTGGAAAAATTGATATTGTTTACAATGAAGCTGGACACGGATTACGGCACATAATACAACGAAGGTTTGATGAGCAATACAAAAAAGGTAAAGGCGAGAAAGACATTAACAAAATAAAAGAAAATATAACTGCTTCACTTTGCTGTATATTTGATACTGTGAAAAATGCAAAAGAAATAAAATTACAAAAAGATAAAAATTCTTGGATATTAAAAAAGGACGGATTTTCAGCAGTTATAAAAAAGAAAAATGGGAAATTTTTATTTACAGGATTTTATGACCATTCAGAAAACAGAAAGGCAACAGATTCTATACGAAGGGTAAACCTAAAATATAGATACACGCCTAACTTTCTCGATATGTACGGTCAAGTGGGAGCTGTCCTTTCTGATATAGGAAGTATACCACAAACCGCCATAAAAAGCAAATAACCCGGAGGCATAAA
>CAVHIX010000266.1:0-2371 GCA_963636135.1 Anaerovoracaceae bacterium | reverse complement strand
AAGTAGATTTTGTTTTCAAAAGTGAAGCCGTAGACTTGATTTTCTTCAACATAAAGTTGTTCGTTATTGACAGTATTTGTATTTACTTCTAGATTACTAACAGAAGCACTTGCTGATTTGCTAACTCGCATATAGAGCGTAACCATTTCAGCAGGTGCTTTTTCTTTAGCTCCTGTCATTTTCTGTAAAGTTGACTTATTTGCATTTTGTGATATATTTGAATCAAGAGAAGTAATAACAGCTCCCACTTGGTTGCGGAAGTAAGAGTAGCCATCTGAGTTGCTATAATTGGCGATAACCGTTTTTATAGCTTCTGTTGCTTCTCTATTTTTTTCTAAATCTGATTCATCGTAAGCAAAACCTGTTAAAATCCAGTTCTGTTCTCTACTATCAAAATCCTTTCTTACGATTGCAACGATTCCATTTTTTAATAATTCACACCTATTTTCATTATCTCTAGTAATTTTACCAGTCTTAACGGTTTCCAGAACAAGACCACAAAGTGCCGTAATCTCGTCTTGAGAAAGATTATCCTTTTTAAATCTTTCTTCGATGATGTGGCGGATTCCAAGTCCAGATTTACCAGTTGAACCGGGGAATACAGAAACCTCATCGCCAAGTTCCTTGCTTTCAATTTCAAAGTTTGCATTAAAACGCAGGGAATTATCAAGTTTAGCAAAATCAGATTCAATATTAGATTTATCAAGACTATTCTTTAATAAATCAGTTTTAAGATTTCCAACTTCTGTTATGAGTTTGTTCTGCTTCTGCTGTTCAAGTGTAAGCTGATTTTCCAAGAAAGATTTTAAATTTTCTTTTAACAGGTTTATTGAATTTTCATCTGAACAGATTTTAATTACGTCGACTTTAGGGTGCCAATCAGGGTCATATTTTTCTATTTCTATAGGAACTTTGGTACAATCACCGACATTATCTTCAGTAAGAAACATAAGAGAACCTTTATTTTTAACTAAATACCAACCGCCTTCATTTTTTGTTGTATCAAAAGTTGGAACTTTATTTGATACTGTTCTAAATTTTTGAAAAGGTTCTATATTTGCTTCGGGTAAAAATTTTGAAATCTCATTTGCAAAAGAAACATAATCGTTGTACCTTTGCCTTCGAATTTCATCTTTTTGTTCAATTAAATTCTGCTTTTGAGAATTTAATTCTTTAGTTTTTGTTTCCTGTTCTTCTATTCTTTTTGTAAGACTTTCAAATTCAGATAAGTCAGCAGTCATTTTCTGTAAAATTTCTTCACGCTGTAAAATGCGGTCAAATTCTTCTTTGTCTGTGATTACTTCAATTCCTGCTACCTTTAATTTTTCAAGGACATAATTTGTGGCAATGTTTTGAGAATTATCTTGTGAGTTTGTTATTTTTTCCTTTATTTCCTTTGCATAGTCTTCCTTGAATTCTTCAGAAACAACATTAGGCTCTTCTTTCAGTTTATCTTGAATTTTCTGCATAGACTGATTCAACTCCAGATGCTTTGTTACATTTTCAGGAATATCAAGTTTCAAATCCTTATCAAGACCAAGTTCTTTAATCGCAAAAATAGCAGCAGCCTCTTCCCTGTCAGAAGTAAATGGGTCTTTACGAACTTCCGCCAGATGACTTACATAGAACTTAAACAAAGGAGAAGACTTAATCATGTCATCAAAGAAATAGCAGGCAATTCTTCCAACAACCTGAACCTTTTCATCTGAATAATCAGAGTTATAAAGATAATCATAATTTTTTCTGTAACAGTCTAAAACTTCATTATCACGTTCAGAAAGTTTTTCGACAGTTCTGAAATCTTCGTATCTTTCAGAAATATAATTCTTCAGTTCTTCACCAGTTGGCATACGAGAAGAATTAGATAAAGGGTTTTCAACCATAAGCTCTAAATTCTGATACAGATTTCCATATTTTAATCCATCATCACCAAAAGCATTGAGGTAGCGGATGCCTTCAGCAACAGCTTCTTCAGGAGATTTTGATTCCTTGATGATTTCAAAGAATTCTCCTTCCTGAAGATAAAGTAAATCTTCGTGAAGCTGTTCAAAATTTTCTACAGTTTCTCTGAATCTTGTTCTCTTAGAAGATTCTTCCCATGCAGCATTAGCTCTTTCCTGTAAGTCATAATAAGAATCGTTTTCATGTTTTCTGAACATTTCCAGATTCATATTTTCCTTTTCCATAAAAGCATCAAAACTTCTTGCAGGATTATGAAACACTGGTTCAGCGTCAGCCAAAAGATATTTTTCTTTTGCATCTTCATATTTTTTAAGGAAGTCAGCATGCTTACTGTTGAAACGCTTTGTTACAGTGTCAAAAGCGGTGTATTTTGGCATTGTATTTTCTTTCATTGACAATTCTTCATTTT
>CAVHIX010000265.1:0-2375 GCA_963636135.1 Anaerovoracaceae bacterium | reverse complement strand
ATGCAAATGAGAATCAACAAAATTTAAATTACAAAAATCTAACATAAAATTTTAAAAATCCGATAATTTAAACAAAATTAAAAAAAGAAGGCTATCATGAAAAATTATTCTTTAAAAAGCATTGGAAATCAAAACGACTTTTTAACAATTCTTTCTCACGAAACTGACGGCTACACAATTAAAATTTTGCGCAATATTAACGGCAAAAATGTTGAAAGTACAGATTTTATCAGCAACGAAGTTTTTGAATCCTGCATAAAAACTGGATACCTTACAGAAATTTCAGAACAGATTGCTGTTAGCGCTTAAAATTTTTTCTAACCATTTCAATTGCTTCTTGAGCTCTTTGATTTTTATCTTGAACTCTTGAAAGCCAATTGATTTTTACACCATTTTTTTCCATAAAACGAAACCAGGTTTCCTGCCGCTTTGCAAATTGCCTGATTGCAACAAAAAGATTTTCAAAAAGTTCTTCTTTTGTTTGAATTTTATTCTGCAAAAACAAGGCACAATATCGATATTCAAGACCAAATTTTTCAAGCCGCTGCCAACTAACTCCATCTTCGTGCAAACCTTGAACTTCTTCGATTAAACCATTTTCCAATCGTTCTTTTAAGCGGATTTTAATATTTTCCCGCACAAGATTTCTGTCAAAAGTTGTTCCAATTATAAACGGATTAATTTCTGGGCGCGAAACAGTCTGATTTCGAAAATCGCCAACATTCTGACTTTTAAGTCCCAGCTGAATTTCAATTGCACGAATCGTGCGTTCCCGTTCGACTAAATCACATTTATTATGCAAATCGGGCTTTAATCCCTTTAAAATTTCTGCAAGTTCATCTTGAGTTTTATTCTGCAATTCTTTTCGTAACTCCGGATTTTCCGGAATATCAACCAAATCGTAACCGCGCACAACAGAATCAAGATACATTCCCGTTCCGCCAACAATTACCGGCAGTTTTTTGCGATTTAAAATCTCCGGGAAAATTCTATAAAAATCCTGCTGAAAATTAAAAACATTGTATTCAGTTTTAGGAGACGCCACATCGATTAAATGGTACGGAATTTTTTTATTTTCAAGCTCGTATTCACACAAATCCTTTCCGGAACCAATATCAAGCCCCTTATAAGTTTGCCTGGAATCCGCAGAAATAATTTCACCGTCAAAATAATCTGCAATTTTTACACCGATAAAAGTTTTTCCAACCGCAGTGGGTCCTAAAACCACAACACAATTATAATTTTCCTGCATAAAACTACAAAACCCTGCAAATTGCGCATTTTAAATATTCAGATTTTGGATAACCGAGCAAAACCGGATGATCAGGCCCTGCCCCGCGTTTTTGCAAAATCTGTACTTTTTTATGAGAATCCATTGCGGCGTGCATTAACATATCATAAAAAATCTGCGAATCAAAGAAATGAGAACAAGAACATGTAACTAAAATTCCGCCTTCATTTAAAAGTCGCATAGCACGAAGATTGATTTCTTTATAACCGCCATACGCCTTTTGAATTGTTTTTGCACTTTTTGTAAATGCAGGAGGATCCAAAACGATTACATCAAATTTTTCACCAGATTTTTCATATTCTTTTAATAAATCAAAAACATCGGCACAAACTGATTTTTGAACATTTTCTGTACCGTTTAATTTTATATTCTGATCAACTAAATCACACGCCTCTTGAGAAATATCAACAGAAATTACTTCTCGGGCACCGGCAACCGCAGCATTAAGCCCAAAGGCCCCAGTGTGCGTAAAAGTGTCTAAAACCCGTTTTCCGTGGCAGAACTCGCGCAAAGCAAGCCTGTTATCTTTTTGGTCAAGAAAATAACCCGTTTTTTGCCCGTTTACAATGTCCACATTCAATTTTATGCCATTTTCAACGATTGTAATAATATTTTTGTAAGATTTTCCAACCCAACCGTCAGTTAAAGATAAGCCTTCTTTTTCGCGAACGGATTCATCGTTTCGTTCATAAATAAAATCAGGTTTGCAAACTTTTTTTAACGCAGAATAAATTTCATCCTTAAAAATGTCACACGCCATCGCCAAAAACTGAACTACAAGAATTATTTTTTTATTTTCATCAACATATCGTTCACAAATCAGCCCTGGAATCAAATCTGCTTCACCAAAAATCAAACGATACGAATCTTCCGGCGAATAAATCAAATGACGAATATTTGCAGCATCTAAAATCTTTTTTTCCCAGAATTTTTTAATATCAGAAAAAATTTCATCACAATGAAGATTACTAATCAGGCGAACCGCAATTTTTGATTTTTTATTTAAAATCCCTGAACCTAAAAATCCGCCGTCTTTTGCATAAACCTCAACCGCAGAACCGTCAACAATTGTACAATCCACAAA
>CAVHIX010000264.1:2007-2375 GCA_963636135.1 Anaerovoracaceae bacterium | reverse complement strand
GATTAGTATTTTTTATTTTTAAAATCTTCGTAAGCGGATTCTTTATTTAAAATCTCTTCATTCTGATTCAAATCTTCGAATTTTACAAAAATTTTTTCTTCATCAGCATCTACTAAAATTGTTGAAGACGGACTTTGAGAGTTCAGCAAAAGATTTGCAATTTTATCTTCAACTTCTTTTTGCAAAACTCTTCTAAGCGGGCGGGCCCCCATCGAAGGCTCATACCCTTTCTGGCAAATTAAATCTTTTGCATTTTGCGAAATTTTTAAGCTCAATTTTTTTTGCGCCAACCGTTCTTTTAATTCTTCAACCTGAATATCGACAATTTTTTGCAGCGTCTGTTTTTCAAGCGGATTAAAAATTACAAT
>CAVHIX010000264.1:0-1997 GCA_963636135.1 Anaerovoracaceae bacterium | reverse complement strand
TCAAGACGATTTATAAATTCCGGGGATAAAAATTTTTTAATTTCTTTTAACGCCGTACTTTCAATTTCAGATTTTGACAAAACCTCTTTTGAATTATTTAAAAATCCGACTTTTCCTTCATTTGTAATTTGTTTTGCACCGGCATTGCTCGTCATAATCAAAATCGTGTTTCGAAAATTAACAGTGTGCCCAAGATTATCCGAAAGTTCGCCCTCTTCCAAAACCTGAAGCAAAAGATTAAAAATATCCGGGTGAGATTTTTCAATTTCGTCCAAAAGAATTATCGAGTACGGATTTTTACGAACTTTTTCAGTTAAAACGCCACCTTCTTCAAAACCGACATATCCTGGAGGGGCCCCAACCAAACGGCTAGAATTGTGCTTTTCCATATAATCGGACATATCAATCCGAATCAGCTTATCTTCCGAGCCGAACAGAAATTTTGCAAGCGATTTTGCAAGTTTAGTTTTTCCAACACCAGTAGGGCTTAAAAAAATAAAAGAACCAATCGGACGATTTGGAGAAGAAATTCCCATTCGACTTCGCTTAATCGCATTCGAAATTGTGGAAATCGCTTCATTTTGACCGATTACACTTTCCGACAAAATCTGTTCCATTTGCGACAATCTTTTTACTTCCGAAGAATCAAGTTGGTCCAACGGAATTCCAGTTTTTCGATTTATTACACTAAAAACATCCGAAAGTGTCACACTAGAATAATTTTCCGGGGATTTTTCATTCCAAAAATCAACATAAATTTCTAATTTATGCTTTAATTCCAAAACTTTATCGCGAACGACTGCCGCTTCTTCATATTTTTGCTCTTTTACAAGATTTTGTCTTTCTTTATCTAAAAGATTTATTTCTTTTTCGAGTTCTTCTAATTCTACAGGATGATTTTCTTCCTGGATTTTTCGAAATGCGCCGGCTTCATCTAAAAGGTCGATTGCCTTATCTGGTAAAAATTTTTCAGGAATATAGCGTTTTGAAAGTTTTACAATATTTTCAATCACTTCTTCAGAATAAAAAACATGATGAAATTTTTCGTACTGAACTTTTATTCCGCTCAAAATTGCGACACATTCTTCTTCGCTCGGCTCGCTAACTTTTACAACCTGAAATCTCCGTTCCAATGCTGCATCTTTTTCGATATATTTTGTGTATTCTTTTGTGGTCGTAGCCCCGATTATCTGAACTTCGCCACGACTTAAGGCAGGTTTTAAAATGTTTGAAACATCCATCTGGCCTTCTTGCCCGCCAGCCCCGATAATCGAATGAAATTCGTCTATGAACAAAATTATATTTTTTTTAGATTTTACTTCATCTAGAATTTTTTTCATTCTTTCTTCAAAATCACCGCGATACCTTGTGCCGGCAACCAAAGCCGTTAAATCGAGTGAAAGAACTTTTTTATTCAAAAGATTGTAAGGCACTTTTGAACTTGAAATTTTTTGAGCGAGCCCTTCAACGATTGCAGTTTTTCCAACGCCAGGTTCGCCAGTCAAAACAGGATTATTTTTTAACCTGCGCGACAAAATCTGAATTACACTTTCGATTTCTTTTTCGCGGCCAACAACTGGATCCAAATTATTTTGTTTTGCACTTTTTGTTAAATCCCGCGTGTACTGATCCAAAGTCGGAGTTTCAGAAACGGAATATTTTACGCTCTGTTTTTTTGCTGAATCAGAAAGAGGAATATTTATTGCATTTTCAGATTGAGATTTTTTGGGTGCAATCAAATCTGGAAAAATATAATCTTGCAAAATCACCGGCTTTTTTGTTCGTTCTTTTTGCTTAGGAGGAATTTTTCTTGCTTCTTCCCGAACAAGAGAAATATCTATATTTTTTTGCTGAAAATATTTTTGCGTAAGACTGTCGCTTTCCCGCATCGCAGCCAAAATTATGTGTTCCGTGCAAATAATTGAAGAATTTAACGCTTCAGCTTCCATAACAGCCAAATCCATAAGTTGATTTAACCTTCTAGACGACGGCAAAAT
>CAVHIX010000263.1:0-2387 GCA_963636135.1 Anaerovoracaceae bacterium | reverse complement strand
CTGCTTCTGTTTGGTTTAAAAATTGAAATCTGTGTCCCTGCACCGGGATTTGAAAAAATTGAAAAATCCGCTCCAATGAGCTGACTTCGTTTTTTCATACCGATTATGCCAAAATGTTTTTCTGTGTTGTGGAATGTTTGCGCCGTGTTAAAACCCGTTCCGTCATCACTTATAAAAATATAAAGTCCCTTTTTTTCTTCGCCGGTTTCGCTGCGAATTAGAATAACAACTTCTGACGCCTTTGCGTGTTTAATAACATTAAAAATTGCTTCCTGAATGATTCTGTACAAATTCAAAATATCGTTTTCGTCCAGAAATGAAAAATCCGTGTTTTCGAGAATTGAAAGTTTGATTTTTATTTCCGACATCCCCGTCATATAGTTGCAGAGATTAATTATATTTTTTCTAAAGTCATTTTTTACAATGTCGGAAGGTGCAAGATTGTAGCTGATAAAGCGGATTTCTGTCAGTGATTTTTCAAGCAGCCCGGTTATCTGCTTCATATTCTGTGCGGCATCATTTTTTTCGGAAAGTGACTTGCAGTAGCGTAAATCCTGTGCAACAGTGTCGTGAAGTTCCCGTGCAATTCTTGAGCGTTCTTTTTCCTGTCCGCGGATTGTGTATAAAAGATATTCGTTTGACTCATGAAGTTTTTTCTTTGATTTCAAATAACGGATTAAAAGCCCAAGTCCAAGTAAAAGCATCGCAAAAAATGTTACGTCAAAAATGACGAAGATGACCGTGTAACTGTGGATGATGGCTTCAAGTTCTGAAATTTTTGATACAGAGTTCATATTTTTCTTCTCTGAAGAAAGAATTGTGCCAGACGGAAAATTCCATATCCTGAAAAAGTTGCGATAAGGCGATCTAAAAAAGAAATCGGAATCTGTGCCAGAATACACGAAGCAAGAATATTGAATTTTTGCTGTACAAAAGAGTCCGTAAAATTTTTAATCGGATTAACCTGGTCAGAAATCCCGTAGTGTACATACTGAAAATAATCGATAAAACCGCTGGAGACAACCGTACAAAATGCAGAAATCAGGGCAATCATAAAAAGATAAAGAACCGTAACCTGCGCAGAAATCTGAAATTCTTCTTTTCGGCGTGCAATCAGCCAGGTTGAAATAACAATCAAAATTCCGCAGATTGAATAAAGAAAAACAAAACGTCCATCCATACCGATTTTAAAAAGCCACACGATTCCATTTAGCACATTATAACCGATTGAAACGCAAAGAGCGGGTACAAGTCCGAACAAAAACACGACGGCAACCGTCCAAATTGTGTCGAAAAACAGCGGAATACGGAGAATCTGATAGAAAAAAACTGCCGTTAAAAAATTAAAGATTACTGCCATAAAACAGCAAAATACGGTTTTTAAATTGAATTGCATTTTTATTTGATTTTCCACTCCACGATATTTTTTTCTTTACTGTCAAAATTTACGCCAACTTTTACAATCTTTCTTTTGTCACTAGAAAAAGATTCGGCGTATTTTTTTTCTTCTATTTGCTTTAGGGCTTCGTCGGCAGATTTATCGCGTTTAAACTCAAAAATGTAAACATAATCCGCAGTTTGAAGGACGCAATCGGCTCTACCATGTGAATAATGTTCTTCAACAGTGGCAAACTGACCTAGCAAAATAAAAACTATGTAAATTATATTCTGAAAATTCTGTTCTATTACAGTGTCTTCTGTTTTGTTTGAGTATGGAAGTCGGGCAAAAAGACTTTTAAATCTAAGTAAAACTTCTTCAATGCGGCCTGCACGCAAATCTTTTAAGAATGTACCGATTGCAAGAAGGTTTACATTGTCTTCTGAATGAAAAAAGAGCGACACAAGACTTTTTATAAAACCGTAGCGGACTTCGTTATTAGGATAGCCCAAATAATATTCCCGGATTTCGCGGTCGTAGCCTTTGATTGTTAAATAGCCGGTCTGGTAGAAAAGCGGCAATGGGTCATTACTTTCGCTTCGGTAATCTGTGATTGTGTCTGCGTCAATCGGTACCTGGTCAGTTGTAAAGACTTTTGGGTTATAATTTGTGTCTTTTAATTTTTGGATAAGGAAAGTTGGAGTGCCGGTTTCAAACCAGTAAGATTTAAAATCTCTGGCGGCAAGAGCATTTATCAGGCTAAAAGGATTGTAGACACCTTCTGTGTTCTGATAAAAATGATAGCCATCGTACATTTTTTTTAATTCAGCAAGACATTCGGTGTAAAAAAGTTCCTGTTCTTCTGCCATTTCTTTTATTTCTGGCTGAAAGACATTTTGTATCTCAGTTTCTGTAATTCCACAAATTGAAGAATATCTTTTATCAAGCGAAATGTCGCACAGCTGGTTCAAATCACTAAAAATAGACACCTTGCTGAACTTAGTAACGC
>CAVHIX010000262.1:0-2394 GCA_963636135.1 Anaerovoracaceae bacterium | reverse complement strand
AATCAAAATTATGAATTACGGATTTTTTAGAGTTTGCTGCTCTTCTCCAGAAATAAAAGTTTGCGCAACATCTTTTAATGCACAAAAAATTATCGAAAATGTAAAAATCGCTTACAAAAACAATGCCTCGCTCATCGTTTTTCCAGAATTATCGATTACAGGATACACCGCAGGCGATTTATTTCTTCAAAAAAAATTACAAATTTCAGCACTAGAAGAAGTTGAACACATTGCCGATGAAACAAAAAATTTAGGCATCATTATCATAGTTGGCGCCCCACTTTCAACGGAAAATGCCTTATACAATTGTGCGTTTATTCTGCAAAACGGAAAGATTTTAGCTGCAATTCCAAAAACTTTTATTCCAAATTATTCAGAATTTTATGAACGACGATATTTTTCGCCATATTCTAAAAAATGCCCAAAAACCATTTTTGTTTCTAAAAAAAATCCGCTCGTTCCATTTGGGACAGATATAATTTTATGCGATAACGAAAATTCCGGCTTTAATCTTGCAGTTGAACTTTGCGAAGATTTATGGACCGCAAATCCGCCTTCAGTGAACGCCTGTTTTTCTGGGGCAACCGTAATCGCAAATCTTTCGGCATCAAACGAAATAATCGGAAAAGCTGAATACCGCAAAAATCTTGTAAAAATGAATTCTGCGCGCACGATTTCAGCATATATTTACGCAAACGCAGGCCACGACGAATCAACTCAGGATTTAATTTTTTCCGGGCACAATTTAATCTGCGAAAACGGAACAATTTTAGCAGAAGCAAAACCTTTCAGCGACGAAAATATGATTTTTTCTGACATCGATGTAGAACGCCTTTGCCAGGAACGAAAACGAACTACAACTTTCAGCCAGAGTGCTGATCTTTTTAAAGAAAATTATTCATTAAGCGATTTTAGAAAAATCTACATAGAAATTCCAAAAACTGATTTTTCAAAACAAAACTTTTTACGAAAAATTGAAAAACACCCGTTCGTTCCAGAATCATCTTTAGCATTAAACGAGCGCTCAAAAGATGTAATCACGCTTCAGGCTGAAGGATTAAGAAAACGATTAAAACACATAAACTGTTCTAGTGCGGTTTTAGGCCTTTCCGGTGGATTAGATTCCACGCTGGCACTTTTAGTAACCGTAAAAGCATTCGATTTATTAGAAATTGACCGCAAAAAAATCACAGCCGTTACCCTTCCATGCTTTGGAACCACAGACAGAACATACAAAAATGCCTGCGAACTTGCAAAATATTGTGGCGTTTCACTTTTAGAAATAAATATTCAGAATGCCGTTTTGCAGCATTTTAAAGACATCAATCATGATCAAAATATTCACGATATAACTTACGAAAATTCTCAAGCACGCGAAAGGACTCAAGTTCTCATGGATATTGCAAACCAGACAAACGGAATTGTAATCGGCACTGGAGATTTAAGCGAATTGGCCCTTGGATGGTGCACTTACAACGCAGATCAAATGTCGATGTACGGAGTAAACTCTTCGATTCCAAAAACGCTTGTTCGCCATCTTGTAAATTATTTTGCCCAAAATGCCCTTCAAAATGATGAAAAAAATCTTTATGAAGTTTTAAAAGATATTTTAGACACACCGGTGAGCCCTGAACTTCTTCCACCAGAAGATGGAAAAATCAGCCAAAAAACAGAAGATTTAGTTGGTCCGTACGAATTACACGATTTTTATCTGTATTACCTTTTAAGATTCGGTTTTTTACCAAAAAAAATTTTATTTCTTGCAGAAAAGGCAAATCTTCCGTACGATAAAGAAACAAAAATAAAATGGCTCAAAAATTTTTACAAAAGATTTTTCAGTCAGCAATTTAAAAGATCTTGTATGCCAGACGGTGCAAAAATCGGGACTGTAAATCTTTCTCCGCGAGGGGATTGGAGAATGCCAAGCGACGCCACAAGTCAAATCTGGCTTGAAGAAATTGAAAATCTTTAATTTGAGGAAAAAATGCTTTCATATTTACACAGTTTTCACGCAGGAAATCACGCAGATTTATTAAAACACGCAACATTGCTCTACACAATTGGTTATTTTAACAAAAAAGAAAAACCGTATACTATTTTTGACAGCCATGCCGGAAGTGGCCTTTACAATTTAAAAAGCAAAGAATCTTTAAAAACGAATGAAGCCCAAAATGGAATTGAAACTTTTATTTTCCGCTCAAATTGTCTTTCCGAAATCCCGAAAAGTGCAAAACTTTTTGTCGATTTTATGGAGCATTTTGTTAAAAATGATTTTTATCCCGGAAGCCCAGCGATTGAACTTCTCTTAAAAAAAGAAGATTGCCCGCTTTTTTTAACGGAATTACACAAAGACGAATTTGAAAAATTAAATCAAAATATTTCACAGCTACAAGA
>CAVHIX010000261.1:0-2398 GCA_963636135.1 Anaerovoracaceae bacterium | reverse complement strand
GCATAAGACAAAACATACTCACGAACTAGAGTGGGGCAGGAATCGGCATCAATCCAAATTGTAATCATAAAACTTCGTCTAAGTCTTTTATAAGTTTTGAAAATATTTTTTCTTCTTCTTTCGAATTTTTGTTTTCAAGGGAATTTCTAAATTTTGCGTTTTTGGATTTTTCCTTAAAAAGTTCGTCGCAAAGCATTATCCCAGAAAGAATTGAAGTTTGAAGCGAATTTTGAAGTGTCGAATTTTGCGAAACATTTTCTACAATTCGCTTGTAATATCCGAGCATTTTTTGCAAATATTCAGAATCTTCGTTTGCACTGATTGAAAAAGATGTTCCTAAAATGTCAATTTGAAGAGTGCCTTTGCTCATTTTTCTTTTAATTAGAAAATATCAAACTGACTTGAATCTGAATCAGTTGGTTCTTCTTGGAAAGATTCTTCATTTGATTCAAAATTTTCATTTTCAAAAGAAGAATTATAATCCTGCTGTTCTTCCTGATTTGAAGGAACATTTTCTAGATTAGAAAAATTTAAGTTTTCGGTATTTTGATTTTGTTCTTGAATCTGTTCAACTGTATTTGGTTGCTGATTTTGAATAGAACTTTGATTTTGATTTGAAAGTTGATTTTGTTGTTCTGCAGGCTGAACAGAATTTTCAGTTGAATGTAAAAGAGAATTTTCAATTACATTCAACCGATTTAAGGCGTTAAGAATACCATTTTCAATCTTGCTTTGTTCTGATTCGAAAGTTGAAAGTTGCTCCGACTTGGTAGAAATCGCATTTGTGAGCTCGGCACATTTACTGCGAAGAGCATCGTTTTCTGCCTGTAACTGCCTAATTTTATTGGCAGCACTTTCAATTTTTTCTTGAAGAAGCAAAACCTGATCAAAAGTAATCATATTCTTAGCCTCCTTATTTTAAGCCTTAAGCGTTCAATGCTTTTTTTGCAGCTTCTACAACAGCTTTGAAAGCAACTGGGTCTTCAATTGCCATGTTAGAAAGTGCTTTGCGGTTAATTTTGATGTTAGCTTTTGTACATCCGTCGATAAAACGAGAGTATGAAAGTCCTTCATCACGAACTGCAGCATTAATTCTGGAAATCCACAAAGAACGGAAATTGCTCTTTTTGTCATGTCTATCAACATATGCGTGGTTTAAAGCTTTTGTTACAGCATCTTTTGCTGGTTTATAATTTGATTTTCTGTCGCCAATAAAACCTTTTGCAAGTTTTAAAATCTTTGAACGACGATTCTTTCTTTTTGTTCCGTCTATTGCTCTTGACATCTTTTACTCCTCATTAACCGTATGGAAGCATCTGCTTGCGAATTTTCTTTGCATCAGCTTCTGCTACATAACCAGTTTCACGAAGCTGTCTCTTTCTTTTTGGGGAACGCTTTGTCAAAATATGACGAAGGTTCTGTTTCTTGTGTTTAACCTTTCCTGTTCCTGTCAAGCTGTATCTTTTTGCAGCTGACTTTTTTGTCTTCTGTTTAGGCATCTTTTACCTCAAAAAAAAATTATTTGGCTTTTGTTGCAATTGTCATTGACATAAATTTTCCATCCATTGCAGGTTGTTTTTCAACAACATACGCAGAAGTAAGCCTTTTCAATACTTCGTTCAGGACATCATAGCCGAGTTCTGTGTGGGCAAGTTCTCTTCCTCTGAATCGGATTGTAACTTTAACCTTGTTTCCTTCGTCTAAGAATTCCTGTACATGTTTGGCTTTAGTATCAAGATCTCCAGATCCAATTTTTGGTTGCATTCGGATTTCTTTCAACTTAAGTACTTTTTGGGCTTTTTTGGATTCTCGGAGCTTTTTTTCCTGTTCAAACCTGTACTTGCCATAATTCAATATTTTACAAACTGGTGGGTTAGCATTAGGCGAAACCTCAACGAGATCAAGGTCTATATCCTTAGCCATTCTTAGAGCTTCAATTGTGGGAACGATTCCCTTTTGTTCACCCTGGTCGTCTATGAGTCTGACCTCGCGGACACGAATTTGTTCATTAATTCTGAGTCCCTTGTTGTTGTTATTTGCGTATGCCAACTATCCTCCTAGTGTTATAAAACACGATTTTCATGTAACGTATTCTGTTATTATAAATTATAGTTTTTTTTCTGTCTAGTGATTTACTTTTATTTACGCGCAAATTTTCTTCCATATGAATAGATTTTTTAATCTTCTCTAAAGTTTTAAGATGTGTTATTATTGAAAATATGTTTATTTTTTTAGTTTTATTTTTGCCATTAGTTTTCGTGTGGTTTTCCCTCCATGCAAAAGATAAAGTTTTTTTTGCTTTCGGATTATGGGGGATTTTTGCCGCAGTTTTAGATATAATTTTTTTAATCTTTTTTACGAATCAGCACCATGTTTTTTTAGCAGATTTTTTTAGTAA
>CAVHIX010000260.1:0-2413 GCA_963636135.1 Anaerovoracaceae bacterium | reverse complement strand
CTTTTGCATGTACTGTTTAAAAAATATTTGCTTGAAAATGGTGTAAAAGAAGAAAATATAATCTCTGTTGAACTTGATTTGCTTCGTGATATACGCTTTAGAAATCCACTTGAACTTTCTTCATTTGTTACCGGTAAAATTCAGAATAAGGCAGAAAAATTTTACCTTTTTATTGATGAGATTCAGCTTTCAGATGAGATTAAAAATCCTTATAATCCTGAAGGTAAGAAAATTACTTTTTACGATGTCTTAAACGATTTGCGTGAGTATCATAATCTTGATGTTTATGTTACCGGCTCAAATTCAAAAATGCTTTCGTCAGATATTCTTACGGAATTTCGTGGGCGAAGTGATGAAATAAGGGTTCATCCATTAAGTTTTGCTGAATTCTATTCAGTATACAATGGTGAAAAATCTGATGCATTTGAAGAATACTGTTTTTATGGCGGACTCCCTTTTGTTCTTTCTAAAAGTGATGATACGGCAAAAATGGAATATCTTACATCTCTTTTTTCTGAAGTTTATATAAAAGATATTGTTGAGCGTAAGAAAATTGAGAGGGAGGATGTTCTTTCTAAAATTTTGGATTTAATTTGTTCTTCTGTCGGTTCTCTTACAAATCCTAAAAAGATTGCAGACACACTTCGTTCAAAAACTAAAACAGAAGTTTCAGATGTTACAGTTTCTTCATATATAAAATACCTTGAAGATGCATTTTTACTTTCTGAGGCAAAACGGTATGATGTTCGTGGAAAGTCGTATTTTGATTTTCCAAGTAAATTTTATTGTGAAGATGTGGGGTTACGCAATGCGAGAATAGGATTCAGGCAGCAGGAAATGACTCATATTATGGAAAATGTAGTTTACAATGAACTTAAAATTCGTGGTTTTCTTGTTGATGTTGGCGTTGTGTATTCAAGGGAACTGAATCAGAATAAGAATTCTGTGCGTGTCCCGCGTGAGATTGACTTTGTGGCTTCAAAAGGTGGAAAGAAAATATATATACAGTCAGCTTTTGCCTTACAAACTGAAGAAAAAAGTCTGTTAGAACTTAAGCCTTTTTCGCTTACAGGGGATTATTTTCCTAAAATAATTGTACGCGGCGACATAAGAAAACGCTGGTACGATGATAACGGAATCTTGAATATTGGAATTACAGATTTTCTGCTGGATAAAAATCTTTTCTAGTAAAATTAAAAATAAAAATTAAAAGAATCTAACTTCTAAAAATCAATTCTTCTTTTCAGCTAAAAATAAATGGCTGAAGCAAAAAAACTTAAAATCGGGATACTCACTTTTTGGTGGTCAAATGACAACTATGGTCAGCTTTTGCAGTGTTATGCTTTGCAAAAATATTTGCGTGATGCTGGGCACGAGGCGTTTTTGATTCGGTACAATCCGCAAAATGATTATGCAAAAACTCCGCTTGTGTTAAAAATTTATAAGGCATTAAATCCGGTAAAACTTTGTAAATTTTTAAGTTATAAAATAAATCAGAAAAAATCAGCACAGGAACAAAGACTTTTTGACCGTCACTTTGACGATTTTAGAAAAAATTACATCGTTCAGTCTGAAAAAAATTACACTTCGTATGAACAGTTAAAAGAAAATCCGCCCGAAGCTGACATTTACATTGTTGGAAGTGACCAAGTTTGGAATTTTAGTTTTTATTCAGACAAAGTTTACAAATGTAAAAATGTTTTGCACGCATATTTTTTAGATTTTGGAAAGTCTGGTGTAAAAAGAATGAGTTATGCGGCAAGCTGGTCGTGCGCAGATTTATCAAAAGATTTAATAGAAGAAATTACGCCGTTATTGAAAAAATTCGATTTTGTTTCTGTAAGGGAAGAGTCTGGAATCGGACTTTGTAAAAAATGCGGTTATGACAAGGCAGAATTCAGGTGCGATCCTACGCTTTTAAACGATGCAGAACGTTATAGAAATCTTTATAAAAATAATGTAACTGCAAAGCAAAATACAAAATATATTCTTGTATATCGCCTTTCAAATCCGTGTGATTTTGACATTGCTTCTATTTATAAGTGGGCGGCTGAAAAGAGCTTAGAAGTTGTTTATGTAACCGGAAATAATTTTTATGACAAATACAAAAAAACTTTTGCGACCATAGAAGACTGGCTTTATTTAATTGACCACGCGGAATATGTGATTACAAACAGTTTTCATTGTTGCGTGTTCAGTTTGCTGTTTAAGAAAAAGTTTGCTGTTGTTCCGTTGAAGGGAAAATTGACGGAAATGAACAGTCGTTTAGAAACACTTTTTAATATTTTTAACATTCCATCTCGTTGGTTAAAAAATGAAGATGATTTTTCAATTTTGGAATCATCGCTTGAATCTTCATTAACTGCAAATACAAATTTTAATATTCAGGAGATTTTAAATGTCTAGTACGCCA
>CAVHIX010000259.1:0-2418 GCA_963636135.1 Anaerovoracaceae bacterium | reverse complement strand
ATCTTTATCATCAGGAATATCGTCATCCTGAATTAATGTTTCGTCATCATCATCGGCTTCGTCATCTAATTCATCTTCTTCTTCATCATCAGCTCCAATTTCAATGACTTGAATACCGTTTTGATTAAGAATTTGTAAAGCAACTTCCATTTCAGAAGAATTTACAAAATCAGTTCCAACTAAATTTGTAATTTCATCCCATGAGATTATATTTTTTTCTCTACCATAGGACAAAAGTTTTTCAATTTCAGGGCTCTGTTCTTGATCCATTTATTGACACCTTTTTTAATGAATGAGCTTTCTGTCAAGTTCAAGTTTTTCTTGAAGAAGTTTTTCTAGTTGAGCCTTATCATCTTGCGTAACGATTTTAAAGTTTCTGATTTGATTTTGTAAATCATCTCGTTTTTTTTCAAAAGATTTTCGCTTTAAAAGTTCTATTGAATCCTGTATTGCGTTTTCACTATTGTCTTTAAATTCGCCTAAAGAAATTACCTTAGTAATAAGATTTGATAAACGTTCATCTTTACAGTGATTCAAAACACTCACAAGAGATAATGAATCTTCTTTAAAACAATTCTCCAAAATTTCTAAAAGTTCTTTTGCTGAAGAATCTTCGAAAATAACACTTAAAAGCTCTTGACGCACTGATTTATACTTATCTAAGTTGGCGATTATTGCCAGTAAACTTCGCAATTCTGCATTCAGCGCAATAGGAATCTGAGGTTTATTTACATCTGGCTGCCGGTTTAAAATTCGTTCTTTGGCTTTTTCTCGATTTTCGAAATCTTTCTTTACAGCCTCCGGCTTTAGATTGAATGCTTGACATAATTGTTCAAGACTTGATTCTTTTTGTATATCAGACTGAAGTGAATCTATATACGGAAAAAACGCCAAAGCTGCTTTAGTTTTTCCTTCTGGGGTATCAACCGAATACAATGCACCTAGTTTAGATAATAAAAAGTCAATATCCAATATAGCACAAGAAACTTCTGTAGTCAATATCTTCTTGCCTAAATTTATCATAATTTCTGCAGGATCTTTTCCACCGGAAAGTTTTATTATTTTTACAGTAAGATTTTCTTTTCGGAGCATATAAATTGCCCTTTCAGTTGCTTTTTGACCGGCTTCATCCGAATCAAAAGAAAGCAAAACTTCATCTACAAACGGACTGATTATTTTTATCTGATCTTCGGTTAACGCAGTTCCAAGCGGGGCTACGGCATATTCAATTCCACACTGATGATAGGCAATGCAATCCATATATCCTTCGCAAAAAATAACTTTTTTATTTTCTTTTATGGCTTTTTTTGCAAAATTAAACGCGAATAAAGTTTCTCCTTTTTTATATTGAAGCATTTCACCAGAATTCAAATATTTTGGAGTTTTAGGATTTTCATCAAGTTTTCTTCCGCCAAAAGCAACAACTTTTCCGTAACGGTCAAAAATTGGAAACATCAGCCTGTTATTAAAAAACGCGATATCCGGATATTTTGAACTGAAAAGCCCGGAATCTTTTAAAAAACTTTCCGTATAATTTTTTGAAAGAAGAAATTTTTTAAGCCATTTTATATCGCCCGGAGCATAACCAAGTTTGAATTTTTTAATCGTTTCGTCTGTAAGACCACGCTCTTTTATATATTTGTACGCAGATTTTCCTTGTTCAGTTTCCAAAAGAAGATAATGGAACATTGTTGCAATTCTGTCGTAAAGATTTTTAATTTCTTCGATTTTTTTAGATTCTGTTTCGTCTTTTTTGAGAGAAGAATTTTCACCATTTGCAGCATAAACGATTTTTACGCCAGATTTTTTTGCAAGACTTTCAAGGGCTTCCGGATAAGAAATTTTTTCCACTTCCATTAAAAATTTTGCAGCATTTCCGCCAACATGACAGGAAAAACAATAAAAGAAATTTTTTGCCGGTTCAATATGAAAAGAAGCCGTTTTTTCGCTGTGAAAAGGACAACACCCCCAATAATCAGTTCCGCGTTTTTCAAGTTTCGTGTATTCGCTGATTAAAGAGACCATATCAGTTTTCTGTAAAATTTCCTGTACGCTTTCTTCTGAAATAAAACCTGACATTATTTTGTTTTTGCCGTATAACCTTTGTTTATATGAGTTTGTAAATCTTTTGAAAAAACATGACGGCCTTTTTGAGCATCAACTAAAGTAAAATAGAAATAATTTGTTTTTTTAGGATTAGCAGCCGCTTTTAAAGCAATCAACCCAGGATTAGAAATTGCTCCCGGCGGAAGACCGGCCCATTTGTATGTATTATAAGGACTATCAATTTTTAAATCTTCATAAGTGATGATTCCAGGATGAGGCTTTTTTTCAATTTCTGTAATTATATATTCAATTGTCGCACACGAATAAAGCCCCATATTGATCTTTAGGCGATTTGTAAAAACACTCGAAATT
>CAVHIX010000258.1:0-2421 GCA_963636135.1 Anaerovoracaceae bacterium | reverse complement strand
ATATTAAATATTTAAAGGAATAAAAAATGGAAAATACGGGAACTTTGGAATTTGATGAATCGGCTGGAAAATTTGTTATTGCTAACGAAGAATCTAATTCTATTCTTAAAAATCTTGAATTTGGGGATTCGTTTGAAGTTTTAGTTGAAAATGAATGGGTAAAAACTTCCCTTGCCATTGGTACTAACGACAAGGGTGAAATGATTTTTTTACTGAAAGATACGCCTTATAAAGAATTTATTACTGGAATTGAAGCCAGATAATTTATTTTTCTTTGTGGCGCTTGTCTAATTCGTTGTAGACATCCTGCCAGTTTACATTTTCTTTGTACATTAAAACGCTTACAAAATATAATAAATCTGCAGCTTCCCAGATAACTTCGTCTTTATCTTCGGCTTCGCAGAGTTCTTCGGCTTCTTCTTCAACTTTTTCGCGGACTCGTTTTGAATCTAGGGTTGCAGTATAACTTCCTGGTTTTGGATTTTTAAATCGTTCCTGGATTGTTGAATAAAGGCGTTCGAGTGTGGATTTTTGATCTGCTTCTGAACTGAAACAAGACCAGCTTCCGGTGTGGCAAACGCCTCCGTGCGGAATTACAGTTGCCAAAATCGTGTCGCGGTCGCAGTCAACACGGAGTTTTACGACTTCTAAAAAGTGGCCACTTGTTTCGCCTTTTGTCCATAAAACATTTCTTGTTCTGCTGAAAAATGTTAATTTTCCGGTTTCAAAAGTTTTTTCTAACGCTTCTTTGTTGGAATAACCCATCATTAAAACTTCGTTTGAAGTAAAATCTTGTGCGATTACAGGAATCATTCCGTTTACTTTTTCAAAATCGAGACATTTTATGAAAGAATTTTTTAAAGAAACTTTATTCGTGTAGAGGGCCATTCCCAGCTGAACATCGCAATGCATTTTTTCAAGCGTTTGAACTTCTTCTTCTGTGGAAACGCCACCTGCAACTACAACGCGGCATTTTACGGCATTTCGTAATTCCTGTGCCATCTGAAGATTTGTCCCTTGCATGCAACCTTCTTTTTCTACGCAAGTGAATAAAAGTTCGGAACAATATTCTTCTGCCATTTTTGCGCCATCAATTAGCGAAACATCGATTGTTTCAGTCCAGCCTTTAACTGCAATTTTTCCGTTTAAGGCATCGACCCCGATAATAATTCGTTGTTTTCCGATTGCGTTTACAAGTTCGTTTAAAAATTCTGTATTTAAAACGCTTTTATTGTCTTCTGGGGATTTCTTCCAGGCACTTGACCCGATGATAACTTTTTCGGCCCCAAGGGAAATTAATTCTTTTGCGCGCTTTACGGAACGAACCCCGCCACCGGTGCGAACATTTCCTTTTCGTAAAAGGGATTTTAAAAGTGGAGTGTTTACAGTGTCGCCCTTAGGATTTGTGTTTCCCATTGCGGCATCTAAATCTATAATTGCAACTTCGCCATATTTGTTGAATTCGTTGATTAAAGCGTCTGCGTCATCTCGTTCTAAAACAAGATCTTTTCCATTTTTTAACTGAACTACATGTCCGTTTTTTAAATCTATTGAACTGATTACCATAATGGTAGATTTTAGCGAATTTTCTGTTTTTTAACAAGGTTAGCACAATTTTGCATTTTAAATCAGTTTCATTCTTTCAAGGTAATCGGTTTTGTCTTTTTCTGTAATTTCGCGAAGAACTTTACAAGGATTTCCTACTGCAATCACATTTGACGGAATATTTTTTGTAACAATGCTGCCGGTTCCGATAATTGTGTTGTCGCCGATTGTAACTCCGCCTAAGATTTTTACATCGCCACCAAGCCAAACATTTTTTCCAATGTGAATGGGTTTTCCGTAGCAGCCGCCGTTAATTCGTTCTTGGGCGTCAAGCGAATGATTTGCCGCGTAAAGCCCGATGTTAGGCCCCAACAGAGTGTGACTTCCAATTGTAATTTGTGCACAGTCAAGAATTATGCAGCCAAAATTAATGTAAACATTATCTTCAATAGAAATATTTTTTCCGAATTCGCACCTGAAATCCGGTTCAATCCAAACATTTTTTCCGACGCTTTTAAATAATTCTTTCATCAGATTTTCTCGTTTTTTTGTTTCGTCGTCCTCAGTTTTGTTGTAGGCCTTAAAAAGTTTTTTTGCAATCACCCGACGGTTAAATAAATCCTGGTCAAAATCGTTGTAAATTAAGCCGTTTTGCATTCGTTCCCATTCTGTCATTTTCTGCTCCAAAAAATAATTTTGGCTTTTAGTATGACATAAAGTTTGGAATTTGTAAAAGCTATTGACATAAAAGGCGTGGGGGGGGCACTAGTATAGTGCCTTGAAATTATAATTTTTGAGGTGCATATACAATAAAATAAAGGGTAATAAAAACTTTGTCTGGAATAGCGTCAAAGTTTTTATTCACAAGTTTGCGTC
>CAVHIX010000257.1:1621-2443 GCA_963636135.1 Anaerovoracaceae bacterium | reverse complement strand
GGTTAGGGATGAAAACTTAAACACTCTCACTTTTTTTATTTTGTTTAAGGGGTATAATAATCGCGTTCCAAGGTTAAAAATCACTGAAATTCGGCCGATTTATTCTGCAAGTGATAAAACTATGACTGTGAATGGCGAAAAAATTAAAACAAAGGTTTATAAAAGTGAATTTATTGAATTAAAATCCTTGAGCGATGGAAATCTTTGTGGCGTTGAAATCGTTTCTGGAAATGATGGTGAAGATCGGAAAATTACATTGCCGGCAATCGAAGTAAAAAAAGATGAAATTATAATCGTTCATTTGCGAACCCATTCTGAAGAAAAAGGCGCTGTTAGTGAATTGGAAAACGATTTTACACTTTCGACGGGGTATTATTCAAGCGATTTTGCACGCGATATTTGGATTGAAAATGAAAAAAAGATTTTAGGCACAGATCAAGATGTGGTAGTTTTGCGTGATAGTCAAACACAAACTTTGCTAGATGCGGTTTTGTATTCAAATTCGAAAAAGGCCTTTACGGATTGGAAAATGACTTTCATGAAAGATTTGTTAAATCAGATTTTAAGCCAAAATTTATGGGAAAGCGATTCTGAAGGCAGTGAATTATCTGTAAATTCTGCGTTTGATAGCATAGGATTAACGGCAACAAAGTCGATTTTACGAATCGGTGTAAAAAATTGTAGTGAAAGTTTTCAGGTTTCAAAATCGAATGGAGAGACACCCGGGAAAGCGATAGATTTTTTCTAAAAAAGATAAAAAATATCTGTAAAATAGAATATTTTTGTGATAAAATTAAAATATGAATTTAAATGATTTAAGGG
>CAVHIX010000257.1:0-1611 GCA_963636135.1 Anaerovoracaceae bacterium | reverse complement strand
GGGCGAATGCTTACAAAAATTCAAGTTCAAATTTTAGTGAAAAATCAGAAAAAAATAATCAAAACAAAACAGAAAAAAAATCAGAAAATCAAAAAAATAATGTAAATCCGCAGAAAAAAACTGAAAATCCTGAAATGAAAAGGGCACTAGAGGCTTTAGCTTCGGGGGGATTGTTAAAAGTTTCGGAAACTAAGACGTCTGACGGAAAAGATTCTATTTACAGACGGGTTGCAAAATTTTTATTGTTAATCGGCGTTGATGAAGCTGCAAAAATCCTTCCGTATTTGACTGAAGAACAGACTGAACGAATTATTCCGGAAATTGCGACGATTCGAAACATCAGCCCAGAAGAATCTGATGTAATTTTGGCGGAGTTTCAATCCCTTTTAAAACGAACGCGGGAATCTGGCGGTTTTGAAACTGCTCGCGAAATTTTGGAAAAGGCCTATGGTCCGGAAAAGGCAAAATCGTTATTAAAAAAAGCCGTTCCGTTTGAAGGAAAAAAGCCTTTTGATTATTTGAATGACGCTGACAGTGAACGAGTTTATTTTCTACTAAAAGATGAAAGTTCTGCGATAAAAGCGGTTGTCCTTTCGCATTTAAATCCTAAAAAAGCTGCAAGTGTAATAAATTTGATGGAAAATCAGGAAAAAACTGAAGTTGTGCAGCGCCTTGTAAAAATGGAAACGGTTTCGCCGGAAGTTTTGCATCGTTTAGATGAGGCAATGCACGAAAAATCGCTTGCACAAACATCGCAAAAAGCTGAAGCAGTTGATGGCAGAAATATTTTAGCTGAAATTTTAAAGAAAATGTCGCCAAATCAGGAAAATTCTATTCTTTTAAAACTTGCCGAAGACGATATTGATCTTGAACAGGATTTAAGAAGCCGACTTTTTACTGCGGACGATGTAATCAAGGCGGACAATCGTTTTATTCAGGAATATTTGCAAAATTATTCAAATCTGGAAATTGCATATTTAATTGCCGATAAAACTGAAGATTTTAAAAATAAGATTTTTGAATGTATTTCTCAAGGGCGAAAAGTTCAGGTGGAAGATGAACTTGAATTTAATAAACCGATTTTAAAAAAGGATTCGGAAAAAATTACTTCAAAATTTTACAGTGCTCTTCGTCGGGCATTTGAAGAAGGAAAATTGATAATTAATGGTCGAACTGACGATATTTATGTTTAGTTTTTGAGGAAATCATGGAAGAAAAAAATATTTTAAAAAAATCATATAAAAATTTTGAATTTATTTCGGCAGAGTATATTCAGGATTGTTCAAGTTGGGGCTTGTATTTTCGACACAAAATTACAGGATTGGAAGTTTTTCATCTTTTAAATGATGATGAAGAAAATCTTTTTTCGTTTTGTTTTCGAACTCCGATTAAAAATTCAACTGGTGCGGCTCATATTTTGGAACATTCCGTTTTGTGTGGCTCAAAAAAATATCCTTTAAAAGAGCCTTTTACAAATCTTATGAATCAGTCGATGAACACTTTTTTGAATGCAATGACTTATCCTGACAAAACTGTTTATCCGGCGAGTTCAACTGTAAAAGAAGATTATTTTAATATTATGAGCGTTTATGGCGACGCGGTGTTTTTTCC
>CAVHIX010000256.1:0-2463 GCA_963636135.1 Anaerovoracaceae bacterium | reverse complement strand
GCTAGAAATTTTTATTTCACTCAAAGAAAAAATCTGAATAGAATTTGAAACGCTTTTTACAAAATCAAGAAGCTCTACCGGCACTTTTGAAAGGTCAAGGCTCCCAAAATCTTGCAAAAACGGATAAACCGGTTCACTTTGTATATTTGAAACATCGATTATTTTTGGATTCAGTTTAATTGCCGAAGAAATCGCTACATCCTGACCAATATTTTGCACCAAACGAACAGCTTCCAATTCACGCGTCCAAACAATCTGACTTTCACGATTTTTAGAATTTTTTATAAGATATTCATTTTTTTCTGCAGTAGAATTTTCAATTTCATTCTGACTAGAATTTGCACAACTGAAAAAAATAAAAATTGCAAAAATTAAACAAAAAACTTTTTTCAACATCTTTTCTATTATACCATAATTTTTTTGTTTTTTATAGAAAATTCTTTGATTTTTTGCTATAATACGCTAATAATTTTTTAGATTTTCGAGGTAATTTTTATGGCTCTAACGCTAGCAGAAAAAATTCTTCAGGCTCACATAATTCCTGAAGCTTGTTCTGAAACACCATTTGTAAAAGGAAATCCGATTGAACGCGGAAAAGATATTGCAATCAAAATCGATCAGACTTTAACACAAGACGCAACAGGAACTATGACATATCTTCAGTTTGAAACGATTGGCATTCCTCGCGTAAAAACAGAACTTTCAGTTTCTTATGTTGACCATAATACCCTTCAGACAGATTTTAAGAATATGGACGATCACCGATACCTTCAGTCAATTGCTGCAAAATACGGTCTTTATTTTAGCCGTCCAGGAAACGGAATTTGCCATCAAGTTCATCTTGAATGTTTTGGAAAACCTGGAAAAACTCTGCTCGGTTCAGACAGCCACACACCGACTAACGGCGGAATCGGAATGATTGCAATTGGTGCCGGCGGACTTGATGTTGCAGTTGCAATGGGCGGTGGTGCTTTTCACCTTGCTATGCCAAAAATCTTTGGAGTAAAATTAAGCGGAAAATTAAATAAAGGCGTCGGAGCAAAAGATATTATTCTTGAAGTTTTAAGACGCGAAACTGTAAAAGGCGGAACGCTTGCAATTTATGAATATTTTGGAGAAGGCGTTTCTTCATTAACTGTTCCACAGCGAGCAACAATTACAAATATGGGTGCTGAACTTGGTGCAACTTGTTCAATCTTCCCTTCTGATGAAAAAACAAAAAAATTCCTTGAATCAATGGGTCGCGGAAATGATTTTACAGAATTAAAAGCTGATGAAGGCTGCCAATACGACAAAATCATCGAAATCAATCTTTCCGAATTGCATCCGCTAGCTGCTTGTCCGCACAATCCTGATGTAATTAATTCAATTGAATCTTTAGAAGGCAAAAAAGTAACTCAGGTTGTAATCGGTTCTTGTACAAACTCTTCATTAGACGATTTGGAAACAGTTGCCGCAATCGTAAAAGGAAAACACATTGCCCCTGGAGTTGAAGCCGGAATCGCACCTGGAAGCCGAACTACGATTTTAATGGCAGCAAAATCTGGAATCTTGGAAACTTTGTACGAAGCTGGTTTCCGTATTCTTGAAAGTGCGTGCGGTCCTTGTATTGGTCAGGGATTTGCCCCTAACTCAGAAGGCGTAACTTTAAGAACATTCAATAGAAACTTTAAAGGACGAAGCGGAACTCAGGACGCAAATGTTTATCTTGTTAGCCCTGAAACTGCAGCATGTGCCGCAATCTCTGGCGTGTTTACAAATCCTGAAAAAGCAGATTACATTGACCCTTGTTATATTAATGGGGAACGCGTTTCTATGCTCGACGGAAAAGATTCTCGCCTTTCTTCTAGCGATATTTTAACCGTTGCACAGAATAAGGGAATGATTATTCCTCCACTTCCACAAGAAGAAGCAGAAAAAGTTGAAATCTTACGCGGACCAAACATTAAACCGTGTCCAAAATGCCGCGATTACGAAAAGAGCCTTACTCTTCCAGTTAGATTAAAGGCTGGAGACAATGTTTCAACTGACGATATTATGCCGGCAGGAGCAAAAGTTCTTCCACTTCGTTCAAATATCCCGGAAATCAGTAAATTTACGCTCACACGATTGGACGAAACTTTCTACACTCGTTCAGAAAAAGAAAATTTTGCAAACTGTATCGTAGTTGGCGGTGAAAATTACGGACAAGGTTCAAGTCGCGAACACGCAGCGTTAGGCCCTATGTACTTAGGCGTTAGAGCAATTCTTACAAAGAGTTTTGCCAGAATCCACAAGGCAAATCTTATAAATTACGGAATTATTCCAATGACTTTTGTAAATCCAAGCGATTACGATTTAATCAAACAGGGCGATGTGCTTTCTCTTACAAATATTGAAGAAGCATTGAACACTGGATGCGATTTTGAAATCAGTTGCAACGGAAAAATAATTAAAGCCACAAATGACCTTGCAGAACGAAGC
>CAVHIX010000255.1:1823-2463 GCA_963636135.1 Anaerovoracaceae bacterium | reverse complement strand
GTGATTGACGGCGTGAATTTTAATTTTGATAAAGAAACTGATTTTCACATTTTTGAAAAAATTACAAATCTCGTTTCAAAAAAAACTCAAAATCAGCAGGTGGCGGAAAAAAAATTTAATTTTTCGGATTTGGATATTAATCTTCCGTTTGATGTTTCGGTTCGGAATATAAAATTGAATTATTCTCAAGGCGAAGATAAAATTTCTGTTCTGCTCAAAAAGATTTTTTTTGATTTTAGAAATTTTGATAATTCTCTTTCGGTTTCGATTGAAGGGGGCGTTTTTGCAAATATTAATCAAAAAGAATATTCCGGAAAATTTTCTACAACTGGAAATCTTCGCGACAATTTGGATGGAAGCGCTTTAATTTTCAGGCTTTCAAATTTTTCTGACGGAAATTTTACAATCGGACGCGTAAATCTTTTGCTTGAATATAATAATTCTGAATTTCTTTTTAAAACTGTGCAAAATAATTATCCGCTTTTTTTGTCGGTAAAATTTAATACGCAAAATGAAAAACTTTCGCTTTCTGTAAAAACTAAAAATCTTACGGCGTCATCGGTAATCGTTAGCGCAAAAAATCAGGATTTGCTCAAAAAATTAAAAAATGCATTTCTTTCTATTGAATTGAATGCGGATT
>CAVHIX010000255.1:0-1813 GCA_963636135.1 Anaerovoracaceae bacterium | reverse complement strand
GAAACTAAAAAACTTTCGTATTCTTCTGGCGGAAATTTTAAATATTTTTCTGAAAATGAAAATTTTTTGTTCGATTACGGATTTTACGGAAATGAAGAAAAAATTACTGTTTCAAATTTAAAAACTGAAAGTTCATTTTTAGATTTGGATTTTTTCGGCGATTTTATTTTTAAAAATTTAAATCTTTCTGGAAATCTTTCGCTTAAAAATTTAAAACTGAACAATGGCGGCGTTATTTCTACGGAAATATTTTTTGACCCGCTTGAAAAAGGTTTTATGGCATTTGCTCCTGAAGTTTCGCTTGGTGAAAAGATTTTTACCGCTTTACAGGTGAATGTTCGTCCGCAAAATGATTCAGTTGATTTTGACCTTGAAGTTTCGGATTATTCAAATGAAGATTCTTCGTCCCCGGCTTTAGTTTCGCTTTCCGGCTCTTATATTCCAAAAGAAAATTATTTTCAGTCTAGTTTAAATGTTTCAAATCTGTTTTTGGACAGTGTTTCGCAAACGGCATATTTTTTTACGGAAGGCGATTCTAAAAAAAGTGTAAAAGCGCTGAAAAATTATGTTTTCAATGGTGAATTTTTTGCTTCTTCTGATTTTTCGTCGCTTAGTTTTAATATTCCGTACGCTTATTTGGCGAATGTTAAAAATGATAACGAATTTTTGTACGCTTCTTTGGACGGAAATAATAATTCAATTCAGGTGAGCCGATTTGATTACATTAAAAATGGAAAAATTTCTTCACTTTTGGCGCAGATTGATAAAAATCCTGATTCTGACGATTTTTTTGTGAATTTAAATCTTACGCTTAATTCGATTCCGTACAATTTTACCGGAAGTTTTATGCCTGGCGTTTTGAGCTTAAAGGGCGATTACGGAACGAGTTTTGAACTTTATAAAACTCAAAAACAATCTTACAACGGAACTCTTATTCTGGAAAATTTCCCGGTTACGCTTGGTTCTTCAGTTTTTTCGCTTTCGCTTGATTCTTCGCTTAAATTTTCAAAAAAAGACGGATTTAATTTGCAGCTTTCCGATTTTTCTTTTTCTGAAACGACTTCGAATATCAATTTTAAACCGAAATTCAATTTAAAAGGCGCGGTTACAAATGATGGCGTTTTATTCAATGAAATAACTTATTCCGATACTTTTTCAACACTTTTTGGTCGTGCGGTCGGAACCTGGAATTTTAATGACGGAATTTTTGAAAATCTTAATTTTGATTTTAATATGAACGATTCTTCTAATCTGGAATCTGTAATGTTTTCTGCTCAGGTTTCAAATCCGGATTTAAAAGAAATTTCATCCCAGAATTTTTATGATTCGCTTTTTATAAATTCTCAAGTCGTTTTTAATAATTTTGGTTTAAGCCGATTTACAGTCGAACAAAGTGAAAATAATTCCCTTTCGGCCTCGCTTGTCTTTACTGGAACCTTAAAAGATCCGTACATTGGGCTTAATGTAAGTAAGGCGCAATTTTTGTTCACCGGAAATTTTGTAAATATGAATTTTACAACTTTTATTGAAGATAAAAAACTTTCCGTGAGCGATTTTTATTTAAAATACAATAATGTTGAAGTAAAAGATTTTACCGCAGCCCTTGATTTTAATAATTTTTCCGGAAATGCAAAAAGTTCAATTTTTGTTGATATGCAGAATAAATCCGTTTCGATTCCGTTAGAATTTTCAATTTTTGACGCTAAAATCCCTGAAGACGAATTTTTACCGGAATCTTTTCAAATGAAAGTTGAAAGTAAAAATATTTCCGGGACGATTTTTAAAAATCCTTTTTCGTTTGAAGTTCGTGCCC
>CAVHIX010000254.1:0-2470 GCA_963636135.1 Anaerovoracaceae bacterium | reverse complement strand
ATATAAGTTTCTTCATCAGCCCAAACGCCAATGTATCTTACGCAGGATTCGTCACTTGCTTCAAAAACGATTCGGCTATCTTCTGCTGAACTAATAGAATAATAATCTGAAAAAGTGCCATTTTCATCAAAAATTGCAATATCCGGATAAGATTTTCCAGTTACATCAAGATGAAGTGTGTATTTTGTTCCGGATTTGAAATTAAATTTTGTGAATTTCATTTCTCCGGCAGAAAGGAAACTTTCACTTCCGGCGTCTGTTTCAGGCAAAGTAAAAAATGAAGTTTGAGCCACATCCCCACTTTCTGAGGATTTTTTTACAACTACGGCAGTCGCATTTGTTCCGCTCGTAATTACAGAACCCGAAGTATTCAAAAGCGAAACTTTTAAGCTTCCCTGAGCATACGATTTTACTACAACTTTTTTGAATAAAATCGTATACATTGAACCACTGAATCCCTGTGGCGTATTTTCTACGGCAGTTTTTTGAGCATCTACTAACGAAACTCTTTCCAGCAAATCCCAATTACCGGAAGTTGAATTGTATACAGAAAGCTGAACATAAGTCGTTTGAGGTGCAATTGCCCGTTCTGAATTATATTTTGAAGCAGACAAAGCGTAATAATCCGGAATGAACATTTTTATGCTTGCACTTCCGAATTCGTTTGAATCTGCAACTTCTTCCTGCCCCAAACTGACATTTTGTTTACAGCCGGCAAAAAGTAGAGTCACAATCAAAGAAATTATTAAAAATCTAATTTTTTTCATAAAATTTTCTCCTTTCTCCCATTAGTAAATAATTCCCGAAAGAGAACCGTAAGAATCATCAAGAACTTTTTTTGCACAATCGTAGTAGGCCTTAATTTCGTCTGCAGAACGAGCAGCGTTAGAAATACGGATTTCGTCGACGGCGTCGATATAACCTGGCCACATATAAAGTTTGTTGTCATTGTTGTAGAGAGTTAGAGAAAGACCATCCGTATACGAAGTAAGAATGCCATCAATATATTGAGCAACATATGTTTTTCCGTAAACGATTGAAACATAATGCCATTCAGAATCTGCAGGGGCTCTTGAAAGTGAAATCCATTCTGAACCAACATCGCTATCACTATTTTTGTAATAAAGACACATATAGCCATCAGAACAATAGAAAGAATTACCCTTTCTAACATAAATATAAGGATTATTTCCCACTTTTGAACCTTTTACCCAGTACTCAATCGTAAATTCATTACTGCTAACATCTAAAGGGATCACATCGTTTGTGTAAATATGACTTGCAGAACCATCCCCAAAACCAGCGGTTGCACTTGTATAACTAGAAAGATTTCCGTTCGGGTTATTTGCTTCTGAACCAGAAGAGTCCAAATGCCAAAGGTAAACAGTTCTGTCATCTTTTAAAGGCTGACCGGTTGTTGTACTCCAAGAAGAATCCGCAAGTGTAGAAACATCAAAAGAAGTATTTTTAATTGTGAAGGTGTAATTTTCTGTAGTTTCATTTCCTGCATAATCCCGAGCAGTAATTGAAAGCGTGTAATCTCCGGAAGACATATATTTTGTTCCGAGAGTACTTTCAAACGGAGAACCAGGATAATCGTAACTTGCAAGTTTTATGTCATTTAAGTAAATCGTACATCTAGAAATTCCACCCTCATCTTTAAAGGTTACAGTGTATTTTAAATTTTCTGTCGGATTTTCATAAACTGCACCATTAGCAATAGAACAAGTAATTTTTGGACTATCATACGGAAGTTTTACCATCGCAAAAGGGCTTTCGTTTCCGTTACTATCTTTTACCTGAACATAAATTGTTGCATAGCTATCAACTAACTTTTCTTTATCAACTGTAAAGTTGATTTTTTCTGAATAAGTTGCCCAAGAAGCATTTTTTAATTCAGAAAGTGACTGGGCAGCCCTAATTTGTGTTACAGGATTTTGATTGTAATAAACCGGAACAGAAAGCGTTAAATCTGTTTCTTGGGTTTCATAGCCTGTCGAAGAAGAAACATTATCAACACTTACGTCAAAGCCTATGTAAGCATCCCCTAAATACCCGGCATTTTCTGGAGCTTCTGTCAGCCAATTACTGTAATCAATTCTTGTGTAATTAAAATTGTCATAGTAGTCGCTTATAAATGAAATATTTGCATTTTTACCTTTAGATTCAAGTTCTTCTGTCTGACTTGGCCCCCAATAATTTCCCTGAAGATTATATGATTTACAAGAAGTGTAACTATTATCCGTTGTAACAAATGTACCTGAACAATCTTCAAAAACATTATTTGTAATAATGTTATCTGAGTTGTTGTTAAGCCATAAATTACATAACCTACTTATCGATACATTTATAAATCTGTTCATTGAAACATTATCACAATCATATTCAAAATAAACATTACAACCCTCGACAGTATTATTCTTAAATGAACCAGAACTTTCCTTATTCAAATATCCAGAAATATAATTAT
>CAVHIX010000253.1:0-2520 GCA_963636135.1 Anaerovoracaceae bacterium | reverse complement strand
GATACAGACACTAAAGTCAGTATGCTTGAATGGGAAGAAAAACCTATTTACGAGCTGGGACTTTCGTCAGAAATAAGTTTTTTTAATTTTTATGTTTTAACTTCTTTTAGTGCAGGGCTTCCGCTGGAAGTTGGCAAAATGTACGATTCGGACTGGAACTTAAACGGTCTTAAAACAACATACACTATAAGCAAGGAAACCTTAAATCAAAGTTTTGACACACAAATTAATCTTTTTTATAAAATGCCTAAGTTTTTTATTTTTAGAATAAATCCAACTATGCAAGTTCAGTATATGTTTCAAAACTTTACGGCACACGACGGATATGGCTGGTATGGGGCGCGTCAATATGCAAAAGTTCCGCGGGATTACGATGTTTCCTGGGATAATGAACTTGCAAGAAAAGCAAAAAAAATACAGAACATAGATTATTATCGTCATACTTTACTGACTTTTGTTGGTTTTGATTTTTGCATTTTACCGATTGAAAAACTTGAACTTAGTGCAGGATTTTTTATATCTCCGATTGCGTATATGTATTCTTTAGATACACATCATAAATCAAGCGAAAATGTTCATTATTGCGATGTTCAAACAGGTTATTTTTCAAAATATAAGTTAACGGCAAATATTGACTATAAAATAAACAAAAAGTTTAAGATTTTTATGGATTTTTCTGCTGTTTTTGGTAAAGAAGATTACGGCGATTTATATGCAGATGAATATTCTGATAATCTTTCAAAGTTTTCAAATCAACCAACTTCTTCAACATTAAAGAATATAGATTTTAATTTAGGAATGACATTTAAAATAAAATAAGGGCTGTTCTAAAACTAATGTCATGTTGAACTTGTTTCAACATCTAAATGTATTTAGCAGGTAGATTCCGAAATAAATTCGGAATAACATTACAAACTTATTAGGCAGCCCCTATAAAAATATTATAAACTAACTAAGAATTAGTCTTCCCATTCAATAACTTCATCTTCGTTCAAGATGTATGGAAGCTGGAGGGAAGCAACAAGAGTTTTTCCTGGATAAACAGCAGCATAGAAGCCCATGTCTGTTTGCTTTGTTTTTGTTGCACCTTCTTTCCATGAAGCATCAACTGTAATTGGTTGGCTAGTTTTGTTTCCAGTAATAGTAAGTTCTTTTGCACCAGATTTAATCTGACCAGTTTTTACACCGTCTTCATCTTTGGCTGATTCTGCAACTGCATCTTTTCCATCATAGAATTTAACAGAATATGTTCCGTCTGTATTGGCAATAACTTCTACAGCTACTGTATAAGTACCATCATCATTTTTTGTAACGCCATTAAGTGTTGCATAAGCTCCGGAAGTACCTTTTAAGATTTCTGTTTCTTTTGCACCAAGAACTGATGCTGTTGTAGTAAGTTCTTTTCCATCAGCATCTTTAAAGTTATTATCACCATCCATATTATCTGCATCTACACCTTCAAAGCGAGAAATGTATGCCTGGATTGCAGAACCATTTTTTCTTAAAGAAACTGCTGTAAAGTCATAGATATGTTTTTTTGTTTCATTTGAAGAATTTTTTACACTTTTATCTTTTTCCAAATCAAAAACAAAACCCATTACACCTGTTCTAGCAGAAGTATCTTCAGTTTCTGTTCCACCTAATGTAAAAACTGCAACAGCATCAGTATGTTTAGTTTTTAATGTTCTAAAGCCACGGTAAGTTACTGTACCTTCATTTGTGTAATTAACAGATGCAGTATCTCCTTTTACACTAATGATATTGTGTTCATCTTCATTTGTTGCACATCCAAAAAATCCAACCATTGCAACTGCGGCAACAGCACCAACTAAAATTTTAGAAATTTTCATTTTGTACCCTCATTAAGTTCTACTTATATTTTTGGCATTGCCAAAATAGAACCCAAATTTTCTTCATTGTATTCAAGTTTTTGAGAATTGGCAAGTAAAATATTTAAAATCCGTTTTTAACTACCGATTGTTTTTTGAATTCTCATTTTAACTGAGAAAGATGAGAGAAAAATACAATTATAATGCTATTTTCTTTTTTAAATTACGGATTAATAATTTTGTTATGGAAACTAATCAGTCGAATTTTATAACGAATTTAAAATTTTATCGTGGCGAAAAGGGCGTTTCTCAGGAAAAATTAGCGGAATTTTGCGATGTTTCTGTTGGCACAATTGGAAATATTGAATGCGGAATTACAAAGCCGAGTTTTGATTTATTGGTGCGGATTTCGGCTTCTCTGTCTGTGCCGATTAGTAAATTTTTTGAAACTGAAGATGAAATCAGAAAGAAAATCAACGATAAAGAAAAACTTTCCCATTATCAGACTTCAGTTTTATCAGATGAACTTCAAAAATCGCTTTTTAAATCTGTTTCGTCAGTTTTAGAAAAATTTGAGTACAAAATTGATCATGAATAATAGAAAAATTTGTAGTAAGATTTTTTTTTGGGGGGGGGTAACAATATTTTATTTTTCAATTTGAGATTTCATAATTTCCGTTATGGAAAAGAA
>CAVHIX010000252.1:0-2546 GCA_963636135.1 Anaerovoracaceae bacterium | reverse complement strand
ATTTATAAAGGAACTGAATCGACTGCGGAAGAAGTTCAAAAATCTTTAAGCGACTGGAAATCAAATTTTAAAGATAGATATAATCATTATTTCTCTATAGGGGTGAAGTATTCCTACTAGGATTTTATATGCAAGATAAAAGAAAATTTATATTTTATTATTTAAATACTGGGGCAGGGCATATTTCAGCGGCAAAAGTTCTTTCTCGTGCAATGTTAGCGGAAAACAGTGACATTGAAATAAAAATGTTAAACGGTTTTGCCCCACACAGATTTGCTCATTTGGTTTTTGAACGCGGATACAATTTTTCTTTGAATTATATGCGAGGACTTTTTCCGTTAACTTACGATTTGGGGCAGTCCTGGTTTGTACAAAATATTTTTTTACGGATTCTAGAAAAAGAGATTACAAAAAATCTTCGTGAGCAGATTTATATTGAACATCCTACAGATATTATTTCGTTTCATTTTGCGTTGACTCCTTTTTTGCGAAAAATTATTAAAAATCTTCCATGGAAAGTAAATCTCACTTGTATTGTAACTGATCCTTTTACCGCTCCGACTTGTTGGTTTTACGACAGATTTGCGCAATATATGGTTTACAGTGAAGAAGCTAAAAAAATTGCAGTTGAACGATGTAAGGTTCCGGAAAAAAATGTTACGGTTGTTCCGTTTTTGATGAATGAAAAATTTAGAACTCCGATTTCACAGGAAGAAGCAAAAAATTTAAAAATAAAATATGGTTTTGATCCGAATAAAAAAATTGTTCTTTTGGTTGGCGGTGGTGAAGGCCTTCCTGGGGCAACAGAAATTATAAATCAGTGCATTAAAAAGAAGAATAAATTTTCTGTAGTTGTAATTTGTGGTCGCGATAAGGCAAAACGGCACGCATTTAATATTCTTGCAAAAACTTATCCGCGGTTGGATTTGCATGTTTACGGATTTGTAGATTTTTTAGACGAACTTGTAAAACTTTGCGATTGTGCTGTTATAAAAGCGGGCCCAGCAACAATGATGGAAGTTTTGGCATCAAAAAAACCGGTTATTATTTGCCGATATATTCACAATCAGGAATTAGGAAATATGCGATTTGCTGTAAATCATAAAGTTGGCTGGTTCATTCAAAAGCCAAAAGATATTTACAACAAAATCACAGAACTTTTAAGCGATACAGAATTTGACCAAAAAATGCAAAAACGATTTGAAAGCATTCAGCTTGATACTGACGCTTCCAAAATTGCTAAGATTCTTCTCCAAAAGTAAAGTTTTTAATTACACGATTGTCAAAGGCCTCTTTAATTAAATCATCGATTTCTAACGATTTATAAATTTCTTCTGCCATTTCAATTGTTCCGTGCAAAACTGGGTGTTTCGGTGAAAATAAAACGCAACAATCCTCGTATGGTAAAATTGAAGTTTCATAAGTGTCGATAAAATATGCATCTTTTATAATTTCTTCTTTGTCCATTCCGATTAGTGGGCGCAAAAGCGGGTATTCTGCAAAATGTTCCGTAACGCGAAGATTTTCAATTGTTTGGGAAGCGACTTGACCTAAACTTTCACCAGTAACAATGCAGTCGGCACCCAATTTTGGCACTAACATATTTGTAACTTTCATCATGCACACGCGAAGCATCAGAGTTGTCCAGTCAATCGGCGATTTTTCTTTAATTCGCATTTGAACATCTGTAAACGGAATAATATTTAAATATGTGTAAAGCCCGAATTCAGAAAGTTTTTTTGCAAGAGTTTCAACTTTTTTTTGTGCTTCTTCAGAAGTGTACGGATAAGAATGGAAATAAATGCATTCAATTTTCATTCCGCGCCTCATCATTCTGTAGCCGGCAACCGGGGAATCAAGCCCACCAGAAAGCAAAAGAAGGCCTTTTCCGCTTGAACCAACTGGAAGGCCACGGCAACCTTTTTGAGCATTTGAATAAACATAAATTTTTTCGCGAACTTCAACAGAAATTATTACATCCGGATTGTGAACATCAACTTTTAAAATCTGTTCGTTGAAAACTTTTTCGGCACCTTCGCAGGCAATCTGGTAAGAATTTAATGGGAAATTTTTGTCTGCACGGCGAGCATCAATTTTGAAAGTTTTTGCCCCTTGAGATTTTGCAAAAATCGCTTCTTCTTTTATAAGATTTTGAATATTTTCTAGAGTTTGTTTGTATTCTTCGTCGGTTTTATAATTTCGTTCGTAGGTTTTAGTTTTTGACCATGCCGTGATTCCGATTAATTTTTTTAAAGATTTTTCTACAAAAGGGCATTCTTCTTCTGCGCAATTTACATAGAGTCGACCGGATCTTAAAACGACTTCGGCTTTGTGTTTTTTGAGCGAAGTTCTGATATTTTTTACGAGTAATTTTTCAAATTCGTGAATATTTGAACCTTTTAATGATAATTCGCCAATTTTTCCAAGATATGTTACAGTCATAAAAAAGACTATAGCATAAATTTTTAAAGATAACAATTGAATTATTTTTTATTGTTAAAAGGTGATTTTGGAATCGGGTGGATTTTTTGATTTTGTTCCTTTAC
>CAVHIX010000251.1:729-2550 GCA_963636135.1 Anaerovoracaceae bacterium | reverse complement strand
CAATAAAAGTGTTGGGTTTTGCTTCGGCTAGAACTTTTTTAAAAATCTTATAATCGGAAATATTTTTATTTGTTTCAGAAGAAATTAAATTTCCGTTTAAATCGGCGTATTCAAAAGTTGAAATATAATATGGAAGTTTTTCTTTTGCCTGAGAAATACACGATTTTATCTGCTGATTTGATTCAGATTCGAGGCGCGGGTCATTTACAAGAATTTCTATATTTTCCCTTACTTTTTTGTCGAGCATTTCAATCAATTTTGAATAAGAATTTGCAACATTTGAAGCATTTTGAACATAAAGTTCAGTTGTTTGGCGGGAAAAATAATCTATCAGCGAATTTACGATTGCAAAAATAAAAACAGAACAGATTACAAAAATTGCGCAAGTTACAATTCTGTTTAAATGTCGTCCTGAGATGTAAAATTTTTTCATAATTTTTCTGTTCATATTTCCATTCTAACATACAAAATCATTTCGTGCCAAAAAAAAATCTATATTCTACATTTTTAGAAAATATTATATAATAAAAAAATGCAGCAAAAAGAATTTTTAAAAGAAGAAATTTTCAATAGATTTGGTGCGATTACGCGCGCAAGAAATTGTTTTTTATATACAAAAAAAGGCGTTCGTCTTACGGATTTGTGCCAGGACGGCGGAAGTGCGATTTTAGGCTGGGGAAGTTCAAAAGCGTCTTTAATTTTAAAAAATGTTTTTAACCGTGGCTTAACTGGATTTTTCCACACGGAATTTGAGCAAAATATTCAAAAAGCGACTTCAAAACTTTTTAAAAGTGAACGAAAAGTTTTTATTTTTTCTTCAAAAAATCTTGCATTAAAGGCGGCATTAAATTTTTCAAAAGAAAGTACTAGTTTTTATTCGCCGTGGCTTTCAGAAAATACTGATTTTTCAAAAATTGACTGCATCGTGTTTAAAGTTCCGTTTACTTGGGAAAATTTTTTCATTCTTGCGGTAAAAAATCAAATCATAACAGAAGAAAATGAATCTTTGCAAAATCTTTCTATTTGTGCTCCGTTAAAAGCGGCCATTGCGCGTGCAATTTATGATTTAATTACAGAACTTCCAAACCGAACAGAAAAAGATTGGTTTATTTACGACAAAATTATTACAAAATACTGGCAGCGAAAGGGCCCTTACCTTTTTCCAAAAGTGCCCGAAGAAAAGTACAACGATTTTATTCTTCACTGCTTAGACTGCAATCTTGTAATCAGCCCGGACTACCAGACGCCGTCAATTGTGCCTTTTAAAGCTGATTTAGGAAATTTTTCAAAATTAAAAAATAATATTTTTGAATTCTAGGTGAAAAAATGAAAAATGCAGACGATTTTTGGGCAGATTTTATAAAAAATACCGGCCGCGACGAAAGCGACAGATGTTCCGGAGATTTAAATTTTGAATCAAAAGGATTTAAAAACGATTCGCAGATTGCATTAATTCTTTCTGGGCAAAAAACTGGATTTTTTTCAGCATTGCCTTCCTATAGAATTGATTCTGAACCGCTCCCAATTTCTGGGGAACTTTACATGGTTTTCGACAAAAACGACAATCCGCTTTGCATAATCGAAATTGATGATGTTCAAATTGTGCCGTTCAACTGCGTAACATGGCAAATGGCCCAAAAAGAAGGCGAAGACTCTTCCCTTGAAGAATGGAAAATTAAAGAGCAGGAAAATCTTGAAGATGAAGGTGCAATCGTAGGATTTTCGTTTACTCCGGATATAAAGCTAGTTTTTCAAACTTTTTCTGTAGTTTACAAAAATTTTTAGAACGAAAGACCGGCGTAAAATCCCAGATAATTATCG
>CAVHIX010000251.1:0-719 GCA_963636135.1 Anaerovoracaceae bacterium | reverse complement strand
ACCACGCGGAACAAATTTATAAAAAGAGCCCAAAACAGGAAGACATTTTTTTTCTGAATTGTGATGAAAATCGTATTCGGCAAAAACTTTAAAACCGTTTCCCCAGGCGCTAAAAAGATTTTGTTTTTTATCAACAGAAGTATTGACAAAATCAATTCGCTCACCCAAAAGATAGCCGAGCCCGAAATTAAATCCCGCAAGATTTGGATAAATTTTCACACCAAAGAAAAAATCGTAATCAAAATGATTTGAATAATCAGCGCCATTCCAGTTAAAATCAGCAAGGCACGAAGAGCCAAAAACAAGTTTCAACTGCTGAATCAGTTTAAAAGTTAAATCCGCCTTTGAACCAATCACAATTCTGTTAGAATTACTTGAAACATTCGAATTAAAATTTCTGATTTCTGACGAACCGTAAAAAGGAAGCCCCGTAACAAGTGCAAAATCGAATCCCACAAATTTTTCCTGGGCAAAAATAACCGAAGAAACAAAAATCGACAAAATCAAAAACAATATTTTTTTCATATTAAAATTATCGGTAAAAGGGCAAAAAAAATTATTTTTTCTATTATTTTTGAAAATAATCACTTACGATTGACAATTCTATATCGTCCATTGAAGACTCAATCATTTCACCATTATTATCAAAAATTGCACTAGAATCTGGATAATTTAAATTTATGACAGAAATTCCTAAATCACATTTTGTAAATGCATAA
>CAVHIX010000250.1:0-2574 GCA_963636135.1 Anaerovoracaceae bacterium | reverse complement strand
GCTTGAAGATGTTTTAAAAGATTTATTAGAACAAGTAAAATTGCAGAATGAAAAAATTGCACAACTTGAAAAGAAATTAGAAGAAAAAGACAAAGCAATTAGCGAAAAAGAAAATGTCCAAGAAAATGTCTTAGATAATGCTCAAAATGTCCTAGAAAATACTGAAGATGTCCAAGAAACAATTCAAAGTAATGAAATTGTTGAAAAAGAAAATTCTAAAGTTTGGAAATGGATAGATTATGATGATGGAAGTGGCGGACTTTTGAATCCGGAAGGAAAAGAAGTTGCTGAATATGATTTAACTACTCACGAATTTAAAATCGGCGATAGATGGGAAAAGGCTTATACTTATGAAGGCGTAAAAAATACGCCGTGGTCGCTATCAGAAATAAAGGCTCATATAGAACAAAAATTAGAGATTGTAAATGAAAATATTGAACAGGAAAAAGTTTCTGATGAAATTGAAGAAGAACTTTATGTTACTCCGGAAGAACATAAAAAAATCCTAACTCCGTTTATTAATCAGAGAAGAAATGAAAATATTTCCTATTTTGTAAAATCAACTGTGGAATTTGAGCAATTTGAAGATTTTGAACCGATTACAAATCTTTCGGCAGACGAAGCGGTAAAAAAATACGAAGAATTGCAGCAGAAAAATATTAATTGTGGAATCGGAATTAATATTAAAGGCGATAGTGTTTTTTCTGATCCGGACGCAAACGGCGAAACTATTTTAGTTCGTAATAACGGAAAAGATACTTTTGGTATTTATGGTGATACTTTTGTAAAACAACTAAAAGAAGATAATGAACATAGTCGAGATGTAATTTTTGCTTTTGAAAAACTTTATAATGCCGCAAAAGAAAACGGACTTAATATTGAAGATGCTCCTTACATTGAACAGAAGAAACAGGAATTGTTTGATGATGAATACAAGACTATTCTTAAAGCTTCAAAAGAATTTGAAAAGAAAATTGAAGAACACGATAACGGAGTAGAACAAGCTCGTGATGAAGCTGAATCAAGGGAAATAAATGAAGAAATAACAAACTCACAAGATAATTCTCAAAACATTGCTACAAATTATGTCCTTGAAAAATTAAAGGTAGCAGGAATTGAAGTAATTACCGACAAAGAAGAATTTGACCGCATTTTACAGCGTGAAAATGTCTTACAGAAAATGCAGGGAACTTTGACTGATGAGGAACAGAAGCGTTATTTTACTTTTAACGAAGAAGATACGCAGAAATTCATCGAACAGGTAAATGAATGGAATCTTCAGAAAGAAAATAATAAAACTTATAATCCCGGAAAACTCATAGAAGTTGGAAAAATTCCTCCTGTAATGAAGGTCTTAGGAATAGCAGAAGTTCCTATAAGCGTTCAATATTTTACGCTTACAAAGATGGTTCGGGATAATCCTCTTTATCCGAATGATTATCAAGGGCATAAACTTACAATCGATGACATTTATGCAATTCCAAGTCAACTTGCAGACCCTGTAATGGTATTTAAATCTCGTACTCGTAATGACAGTTTTGTTTTCTTTACTGAAAGAAAGGATAATCAGAACAGAACAATTCTTATTCCTCTGGCTGTAAATAAACAAAAGGGTAGAATTGTAATCAATGAAATTACGTCAATGTACGGAAGAAATAATGAAGTTGATTTTGTAAAAACAAATATTAATGAAGGAAATCTTATTTATCTGGATAAAAAAAGAAGCCTTGAGTGGGAACGTGAATGTAAAGTACAATTCCTTACACAGGGTCTCTCACAACAAGGTTCTAATTTAAATATACTCACAAAAGACCGACTTGTCAACTTTATTTCCGCTGATTCAAGAAATACAAATAAGTCAACTTTACAGACAATGGTAAATAAAGGTGAAACTTACGGTTTTACTTTTGAAAATAAAATCTATTTAAATCCAGAGATTATGAACTCAAATGTTGCCGTTCACGAATATACTCATCTCTGGGACGAATACACAAGACGCACAAATTCAGAACTTTGGAATAAGGGCAAGAACATTCTTAAAAAGACTTACCTCTGGGACGAAATCAAGAACAGTCCTGACTATGCGGATATTGCAGATAACGAAGATTTACTTACAAGTGAAGTGCATTCTCGTATTTGCGGAGAAATTGCCCAGAGTGTTCTTGAACGAATTGCAAAAGAAAACGGCGAAATTACAAAAGACGCTGTAATTGATTGGGATAAAGAAGTTCAAAACTACCTTGAAGAAGAACTAGGACTTTATAAAGGTAATTTTGGAAAAGTCTTTGTTGTAAACGATATTCGTTCGTGGTTCGCTCAGCCAATGAAGGATTTGATGAACGGCAAGGATATTTCTGTTGAAATGCCTAAGGAACAGAAAAAAGAATTGCTCAATGATAACCTATCCCAACTAATGAGTCGGGGGAAACCTGAGCAATCCTTAAATAGCGTTTCAAATTCTTCGGTAAGCATACCAACGCAAACTCTAGAATCAGAACATCTGGAAGAAACTATATCACAAAATGAAGAATTGTCAATGAAAGAAAATACAATGCCAAAATACACCGCTTTTGA
>CAVHIX010000249.1:0-2582 GCA_963636135.1 Anaerovoracaceae bacterium | reverse complement strand
GCAATCACAACCGGTCCGCAAATTGATTTTTTAATCCGAAAAACTCAAAGTTCAGATCCTGTAAAAGCATCAATTTTTCAAGCAACTGGTGCCGCATTCGCAGAAAACACAATCGAAAAGCTAAACAATCAGATTAAAATTGACGCAGAATTAAACGGCTACAAAACTCACCCCCGCTACAGTCCAGGATACGGAGATGTTCCACTCACCCTCCAAAAAGATTTTTTCAGGCTCTTACCGTGTTCAAAAATCGGACTTACATTAATGAACACTTTAATTATGGCCCCAGAAAAATCCATAACAGCTTTTATCGGTTTAGAAAAAATTACTGAATCTTAAGCTTTTCATAAACCTTTTTTAAATTTTCAAACAACGAATTTTCTTCTGTTTTTGTAGAAAGCCAGAAATAAATTTTTTGTTTTCGTTCTTCATTTGATTTTCTAATATTTCTTTGAAGTTCTGTAAAATGAATTACAACTTTATTTTCCGCTGCAAATTTTCTTAATTTTGCCAAAAGTTTCAAGGAATAAATTAAATCGATTGTAAAAACGCCGTAAAAAAATCCAATTACAAAACAAAATGAAAGATGATTTGTAAACCAGAAAAGCCATTCCAAAATCTTTGGATGAATTAAAAAATAATAGATTCCGCTTAAAACCCACCAGAAAAAAGTATATTTTACACAAACGATTCCCATAATATTTCCAAAACAAGACGAATAATCCCAAAGCTTAATTTTCATTCCTTTTATAAAAATCAGCCCTGCAATAAATTCAAAAACGGTAATCATAAGTGCCATAAAAATAAACAAAACGATTTTCTGCAAATATTCATTTTTTACAAAACTCACATCAATATATGAAAGTGAAAATAAAATTATCAAACTAAAACCATACAACGGCAAATAAGGCCCAATTAAAAATCCAGGGTTTATCCATTTTCGTTCAGGATTATTTTTAGAAAAAAATCTTCTCCATATAAGTTCAATTCCCCAACCAATAATACTTCCCGAAAAAAACAAAAAAGTTAAAACTAAAAATAAATTCATAAAATCATTCTAACACAAAAAAATAATATAAGTTGATTTTTTTACGCATTTAACATATTTTTATAGCGTGTATTTCAATGGAATTAAGTGAATAAAACTACCACTCGTAAGTTTTGTAAATCTTAAACTGGATGCGCAACTGTAACAGAATAAACGATGTTTTTACAAGGATTGCCGAATCTGCCATGCTGAATTTATTTCAGAATCTATACTTTTTTAAGCAATTCTTAGCCACTGCAATTTTGTGGGAAGGCAAAAACATTTTCTGAAAGTCAGGAAACTTTGGTACACGTCGAAATTAAAAAATTTCGTATTCTTCGTATGAAGGATAAACAAATTAGAATCTACGCAAGCCCTGGATTCTGGAGAACTCTATGAAAAGTTCACGCTTTATTGCCCGCACAGCAAAACTTCTTAGTGCATTTTTAATCTTTTTTGTTGCTTTAAATTTTGCCTCTTGTAAACATGAAGAAGATTCCTCTTCTTTTCCAGCAGGAATTGAAAAACTTTCTTCTGACAACATTTTAATTGGAAAATGGATTGATGCTTATTCTTCCGTTTATGAGATTTCAAAAAATGAATTTAAAAACTACGGAGAAGGAACATATTCTTTTTCAGGCTACGAAGGAAATAATCTTCTAGTTGGAAAAATCTCTTCTGATTCTGGTTACATCTACATCAAATACACAAAATCTTATGAATCACTTACTTCAGCTCCTTATTATCAATATTCAACAACAGCCCCAGATGTTGGAAAATGGTACGCAATTTCTTATAAAGATTTAAAAAATAATAGCTTAAGCATTTCTGGGGCCTACAAATCAGGTGGAAAAACTTCAACCGAATCATTAGAAGAAGCAATAAAAGAATTTACAATCGATAACGAATATTTTTCAACTTATTCAACTTGTTCAAAATCTAATTAATGAAATATCTAAAATCTAAAGCGGGCATTTTAATTTTGTCCGCTTTTTTATTAAATCAAAACATTTTCTCTCAAAATACAGATACTATAGATAGTAACACACAAGAGCAAAATCTTCCTCATCTTTATACTTACATCAATGCTCCAATCGTTGAACAAACTCAAACCTATCTAAAAGAAGAAATTGAAAATCTAAATGTTGAAAATCTAACTTCGTTCTTCCAGTCAATTGGAATTCAAATTCTTTCTTATGGAGCATACGGACTAGAAGCAAAGCCTTCAATTCGAGGATTTACCGATGAAACTGTTCGCGTAGTAATCGACGGAATTTGCGTAAACAATGCCCAATACGGGACTTTCGATTTTTCAACAATAAATATTTCTGATATTGAAAAAATACAAATTGTCAAAGGTGGATTTACAGAACAAGTTTCAGATGAAGGCGCTGTCGGTGGAGCGATTTATATTACTACAAAAAATCAAACTTTAGGACACAAATTTTCTACAGACAGCATAATAAAAACTTTTTTCAATTCAAATTCCCCGCTAGATACTTTTTCTCAAAAATTTGGATATAATGGTCAACTTTCAGAAAATACATTTTTAAAA
>CAVHIX010000248.1:762-2621 GCA_963636135.1 Anaerovoracaceae bacterium | reverse complement strand
TTGTAAGGCTGTCGTAATTTCCGGCAATCGATTTTCGTTTCTGGAAGTATGAAAAAATTGAAGTTTCAACAATCAGCAAAAGAAGAACTAGCCCAAAAATTACAATTAAAAGAATCCAATATGTTTTTTCTTTTAAAAAGTTTAATTCTGCGATTTTTGTGTGCGGAATACTGATTCCCAAAATCCAGGAAGTGCCTTCGAGCGGACGATAAATTAAATCTACAATTTCTTTATTTTTGCCCTGAGTTTGAATAAAACCGCTTTTTGTTTTTGCAAAAAAATCTGAAGTAAATTTTTCGTATTTTGGTTCTTTTTCAATTAAATTTATGTTCTGCGGATTTTCAAGGTCGCTGTGAATGATTAAATTTCCCTGCGAATCGATTATGCCAATTTCAAAATTTTCCGGGAGTTTGATTTTCATTAAAAAATCTTTTACTTTTTGCGGTTCGATTGAAAAGCCTAAAATTCCTTTATAATTCTGATTTTGATCGGTGAGCGGTCTTCCAACAAAAAATAGCGATTTATTTTTGTTTTTAACGAATTCCGGGTCAGTTACAAAATATTCCTGGTGAAATTTTTCTGATTGCTTAACAAACTTTCCATTAAATGTGCGATTTTTTTTGCCGTTTGCACCGAACGCTTCCCCGCGAGAGTTTATAAAAACAATTTCTTCATAATCGGGTTCAATAACAACATTAGCCGATTTGATACTTTTTATGATTTCCTGTTCTGTGGCGGAAGAAAATTTTCCTTCGTTTGCAATAAAATCGAGTTTTGCATAATTTGAATGGAAATAAAATGATAAATTTTGGGCACAACTGCCGATTGAAAGTTCTGTGTTTTCGCGATATTGGTCGAAAAGCTGTTTTTGAATCTGTTTAAAAATAAAATGATTTAAAAATGCAAAGACAAGCAATGTAAGACACAAAATCAAAACAGAGGAGATGAATAAAGCTTTATTTAAATCAAATCTTGTTTTCTTCATATTCTTAATCGGCTTTATTCTACCACAGAAAACAGATTTATCAAATGAATTTTGTAAAAAAAAGGAATCCTGAAAAACAAGATTCCCATTTATATAATCAGACTGCGGCTTTGCCATGACCAGCCTGGAATAAAAAAGCCAGCTCAAAAGAACTGGCTTAAAGGAGTCTAACAGAATCGAACTGTTGATGATGGTTTTGCAGACCATGGCCTTACCACTTGGCGAAGACTCCATATAGTAAGAAAAATATAATATATTTTTGAAGTTTTGTCTAGGTTCTGTAGGGGGAAATTTAAATTTTTCTCGACAAAATTGGGCGTGAGTTTTAGAATTGGATTATGAGCAATTTAAGATTGATTTTGATTTTAGTTTCATATTTGATAAATATTTTGATTTTGGCGTCAATTCCGGTGCGGGCAAAAAGAATTCAGCAAAAAACTGGAAATTTAATTAAAAAATTCTCTGAAAAAAATATTTCCCTTCAGATTGTGATAATTTTTAGCGGTCTTGTGTTGATTTCGATTCTTTTTTTACGCGATTTAGGGCTGATTTATAATATTGTGATTTGCTTAGTCGGAATTTTTGGGATTTTTATGAGTTCCCAGGAAATCGTTTTGCATAATAAAAGCGGATTTTATCAGAATGGGATAATTTCAAACGGAATTTTTTTACTGTTTGAAGAAATTTTTTCAATTCCTGTGCTGAATGTTGAAAAATCTGAATTGAAAAATGTTGATTTGCAGCAGATTAAAATTTTACGGAAAAAAGGCCCTTCTGTAACATTTATTTTTAGTTCGTATGATGAAGGAAAAGAAGTTTTAGAGCTTCTTCGTAAAAATGTTGAAAACTAGTCACTTATTCACAGAATATACAC
>CAVHIX010000248.1:0-752 GCA_963636135.1 Anaerovoracaceae bacterium | reverse complement strand
ATCAGATTGTGAATAAATTGTGGATAACTTTGTGTCAATATGTTTTTTAAAACTTTTTTAAGAAAAAATTAAAATTTCGTATTTTAATTTTAAAATTAATGAGTGTAATTCGTTGTATTGTAATAAATTAGGGAAATTTTAGAAGATGATTAAAAATTTAAAAAAATAAACGAGATTCTAACTTTTCAACAAAATTAAAATCTCGTTGTGGATAACTTGTGGATTAATGTTAATTAATGTGAATAACTATACCAATTCTGCAAATCCGCGGTCAGAAATTGAAATGACTGACTGGCATGTTGGGCAGCGGAATTTTCCTGGCTTTTTAGCAGTTAATTGTTTTGTGCAGATTGGGCAAGAAATAATTTTTGGGAAAATTTCTGGTTCTTCTTTTTGTTTTAAAATAATCTTTATGGCTTCGCTTAATTCTTCTTCGATGTTGAAAAATTGTGAAAATCCTAATAATTGAAAAACTTCATAGACTTTCTGTTGAATTTTTAAGAAAACGATTTTTCCGCCACGGGTTCGTAAGATTTTTAAAAATGTTGTAAATGACCCGATTCCTGTTGATGCGATGTAAGTTAAGTTTTCGCAGGAAAAAATTAAATTTATGTATCCTGCTTGAAGAATTTTTGAAATCTGTGAATTAAAAAAATTGCAATTGTATGTGTGAATTGTGCCGTTTAAATCGATGAGAATGGTTCTCGGCGCTTCAGTTATAACTTTAAGAGAAATTTTTAGGCTTTCGTCTG
>CAVHIX010000247.1:0-2634 GCA_963636135.1 Anaerovoracaceae bacterium | reverse complement strand
CTTTGACATTGATTATATAAAATCCGTTGCCGATAAAGAAAAAATTACAAACGACTTACATTCAAAGGGAATGGATTCGCAGTTTTTAAATAAAATAATTTATCTTTCCACGGAAATTAAGCCTTTAAAAACTTTTGTAAAAAATGTTTTAAAATCGATTTTGGATTATACGGTTTGCGATGCGGTTTACTATATAGAAAAAACTGACAATTCCTGGGAAACTCAAAGCATAGTTTCAAATCCAGAAAAAAAACATTTGCCCGAAAAAAACGAATATTATTTTACTCTTTCTGATTCGCGCGATTTTGTTTACGATAGTTTTACTTCTTCTTATGTTGCAAATCTTTCAAAATATCGTTTTACGCTCGGTTTTATAATCGTTCCAAATGAAAAAAATAAGATTTCCTACGAAAATTTTCAAACGCTCAATATTGCTCTTTCGATTATTCAGAATAAACTGATTATGAAAATGCAGCAGGAATCCCTTATGACGATTTCAACGGTTGACACTCTAACTGGACTAAATAACCGCGCAAATTTAATCGAGCATATTGAAATTCTTGAAAAACAGATTTCGCGTCTTGTGCAAAAAAATAAATCGGTTCCGCTTTACACAATTTGTTTCATCGATTTGGACAATTTTAAATATTACAACGATTCTTTTGGGCATAAAGCCGGCGATATTCTGCTAAAAAAATTTAGTTCGCTTTTAAAAGATGTTTTCAGGCAGACGGATTTTATTGCTCGTTTTGGTGGCGACGAATTTCTTATAATTATGCAGGGCACTTCAACGGAAAATGCAAAACTTCTTGCGGAACGAATTTATAAATTCTTAGAAATGAATAATTATTTTGTTCCTGATTTGGAGCATTTTTTGAATAAAAAACTTCGGATCCCTCACGAAAAATTGTTGAATTTCAGTATGGGGCTCTGTTCAAATTTTGATTTGGATGACCCAAAAAATCTTACGGAAGTTATAAAATTTGCAGATTCTGCGATGTATAGTTCAAAGCAAAGCGGAAAAGGGCGTTGCACAATATGGAAAAAAGTTTAATCAAACGCGTATGGATTTTTTTATTTTTTTTGAATTCAGTTTTTTTGTTTTCGTGTAAAAATGTAAAAAATATTTCAAAAAATCAGAATTATACAGAATTTAATAAAATTGTTGCAAATCGTGTGGTGAGCCTTTCGCCGAGCAGTACGGAACTTTTATGCCTTGCTGGTGCAAAAGAAAAAATTGTTGCCCGCACGGATTTTTGCGATTTTCCTGAAGATGTAAAAAATATTCCAAGCGTTGGCGGATTTGATGGAAAATCCATTTCAATCGAAAAAATTTTGTCGTTTTCGCCAGATTTGGTTTGTCTTACAAAAGGAATGCACGAGCATTTTATTCAGATTTTAACGGATCAAAAAATAAATTTTTATGTTAGCCAGAATGATTCAATTTCTTCTATTCTAAATGATACAAAAAATTTTGGAAAAATCTGCGGAACTTCTAAAATTGCTGAAGAAAATGTTCAAAAAATCGAAAAAAATCTTGAAATCATAAAAGAAAAAACTAAAAATCTAAAAAAAGTTTCAGTTTACTGGGAAATTTGGGATTCTCCGCTGATGTCGTGCGGTTTTCTTTCGAATGTAAATGAATTGATTGAAATCGCCGGTGGAAAAAATATTTTTTCTGAAATAAATGAGGCCTATCCGATTGTGAGCGAAGAAAGTTTGATTTACAAAAATCCGGAAATTATAATTTTTTCAAAAGATTTTGCAGGTGGGGAACAGAAAATAAAAAATCGTTCCGGTTGGAAAAATATTTCTGCGATAAAAAATGATAAAATTTTTGCAGTCGATTCAAATACGCTTACTCGGCCTGGTTCTAGAATTGTCGAAAATATTGAAACGCTTTTGAAAATTTTTCACCCTGAGGTTTAATTTTTGTATTTTTATAAAAAATCTAAAATCGTTTTTTCATATTTAATTTCGCTTTTAGTTTTGATTTTGATTTTTTGTTTTTCTCTTCTAGTCGGAACAAAATTTTTTACGCCAAAACAGATTTTTTCTTCATTCACGGATTTTTCTTCTGTTGAGCACACGATAATTTTTTCTGTTCGGTTGCCGCGCCTTTTTTTGAATATAATTTCGGGTTCACTTTTGGGGGCGAGTGGGGCGGTTTTTCAACTTTTTTTTAGGAATCCGCTTGCTGAACCCGGATTGATGGGCCTTTCTTCGGCTGCAACGCTTGGAGCGGTTTTTTCAAAATTTGTTTTTAATTTTTTTGCGTTTTTAAACGGATTTTTTTCATCTTTGAATTTTTTCGCATTCGTTTCAACTCTTTTGGCTGGTATTTTTTTAAGTTCGATTTCGTCGTTTTTAAAAGAAAAAAGTTCCGTCGTTTTGCTTTTAATCGGAATCGCGCTAGGAAATTTTTGTTCGGCACTTTCGTCACTGATAATTTTAACTCATTCAAACGAATTTTCAGGAATTTATTCCTGGATTTTGGGAAGTTTTAATGCCCGCGCCTGGAACGAATTAAAATTTGTCTGGCTTCCGTCTTTAATTTCAGTTTTTTTAATGATTTTTTTGAGCAAAAGTCTTGATTTATTGAATTCTGGCGAAGAAAGTGCAAAATCGCTTGGC
>CAVHIX010000246.1:0-2651 GCA_963636135.1 Anaerovoracaceae bacterium | reverse complement strand
ATTTAAAAGGAATTCAAAAATCTTATCGTCAGTTTTAATTTTTGCTTTTTTATTATTCGAACTGTAAGCTGATTCCAAGAATTCTTGGCCAATGTTGATATAAACATTCATCGAAGAAGATTCTGCGTGTTTATTGAAAATTTTAAACATTCTTTCCGCGATTTTATCCATTTCGTCGTTATAACTGATTTTTGCCAAATCTTTTTCAAAAGCATAAGCGTAATCAGACGAATGCCCGAATTTTGATTTTGAAATCACTTTTACAATGAATAACGCAAAAAACAAAATTGCAGAAATTATTACAAATGCAAGTAAGAAAATTAAAAATTTATTTTTTGTAATCTGTGGAATTAAAGACAATGAAAAGCCCAAAACAAACGCTGGAACTAAAAACATTGTCAAAGTTTTTAACACGAAAGAAAAAACGGCTCTTCCAGATGGAGCAACCGAAAGTCTATACCCAAACGGAATTGTAAGCATTATCGGCAAATAAAGAATGTAAGGCACTAACGAGAACGAATGGATTTCTTTTGAAACAAAATATGCAAAAACATACAAAATCCACATCATCACTAATGAAAGAAAATAAATAAATCCTTTAAATTTGTCTAATTTTGTTGCAGTCTGTTCATTTTTAGCAATCATTAATGCGCAGCAGAATCCCGGAATAAAGAATCTGAAAACTGCATTAAAAATCGAATACCATGAAATATAGAAAAGATTTGCGGCAGAACCGGTAACAAGATTCGTTTGAGTTACAACAAGACCAGTCCCTTCAATAATTCTGACAGAAGCGAATTTAAACATTGTGATATACAACGCAAGAACATACAAACACAACTTTACAATGAACAAAAAGTTATTTACATATCCCCAGCCATAATAAATAAAACAGAACGAAATATTTACAAGCAAACAGCCTTCAAGAAAATAACAGATTTTCAAAAGTGAAGACAACAATGGAGACGGAATATGCACTCTAAAAAGAAGAATTAAAAAATAGAACAAACACAAGAATGCACATAAAATACAACTTGAACCAAGCGGGTTTGTACTTTCAGAATTCTTTTTTTCTGAACGATCAATGTAAATTGTTTGGCAAACATAAAATAATAATAAAACGAAATTAAATGCTAAATAAATCACAATTATCCTACCTTTGCAACTAACATAGTCACATCATCATGAAGACGCTTGTCTCCGTTATATTGGAAAATTAAATCAACAATATCATTTACAAATTGCTGAGGCTGTTTTGTAGCACTCTGCTTTAAGGTATCCGTAAACAATTCAGTGTCGCCTAATTCAACGCCATTATCATCCATAACTTCAGAAACACCATCGGAAGCGAGTAAAATTACATCTCCACGGAACAATTTTTGTTCTGCAATATGAACATCATCCATATCGATAATACCAACAAGACTTGCCGTAGATTTTAATTCCCTGATTCTGTAACCGTCTGGACCACGAGTTAGAATTTTTGGATCCGACATAGAAGCATTTACATATTTAAAATTCATTTTTTCTGTATCAACGATTCCAATGAACAAAACGGTATACTTATCCTGAAGATGCATATTTTTAATAGCCTTATCAACTGCTCCAATCAATCCGACTAAATCTTCTTTATTCTGAATAATTTTTACAGTATTCATTACAAGACCCATAATCAAAGCGGCAGGCAAACCTTTTCCGGAAACATCCCCAAGCATTAAAAGAGTTTTTGTTGGCGAAATTGGAAGGACCGTATAATAGTCACCCGAAACATTTACAAGTGGACGATAATATGCGGCAAATTTTAGCTTATCAACAACCGGCATCTGGTGTGGAAGGAATGAAACCTGAGTTTCTGCAAGCTGTTCCCATTCCTTTGTTAAAGTTGAAATTTCTGAAAGACTATTCAAAGTTTCAATTCGCTGGCTAAAACGAACGAATTCTTCATAAAGACGAGAATAAACTTCTGTATCAAACTGACAAATGTATCGACAGAAAACATAAAAATGCTTTTGTCCAAAACTCAAGAAAAATCCTCTTGCTTCATGATAAGAAGAAACAATTCCCAAATTATCACCCAAAAAGAAAATTCCGTCTTCCCAAGAAGCAGGAAAGTTCAGTGCGAGTTTATCACGAATCGTGTAATAAGAAGAAATTCGGTTCGGACTGTTATACAAAACATAATTCTTTTTACAATCCACAAACAAAACGCCACAATCGGCTTTTAATTCAAGAATATCCTGAATTGTCTGATACAAATCGTCTAAAGAATAACAGAATCTGAGTTTATCGATAAAATCCCCGAAAAGCTTTGTATTTCCAGAATCAATCATTTTTCTACGAAGATTTTTTACAATCGTTTTTCGAATGAGCGTTCCGGCAAGCAAAAGCATTATAAAAATTATTGCAGGCACTCCTATAGAAATTACAGGAGAAACTTCCTTTTTTGCAGAAAGTAAAATCATCGAGACAATTACAGATAAAAGTAAAACAACAAAGTTTTCGATAAAATATACAATTTTTTTACGAGTCTGATACATGAGCACCTCAAGTAAATTTATACTGTTATAGTTTAGCACACAAATTCAAATTCAGCAAAATAATTCTTTTAAATATGCGATTTTTTATTAAGATTTTTAAAATGAAAAAGGCTG
>CAVHIX010000245.1:0-2655 GCA_963636135.1 Anaerovoracaceae bacterium | reverse complement strand
GTCAAAATATATTTTATTTTTGCAGAAGTATTTTTTATAAAAGAAGAATCATTTTCAATTTTTGCTTGTTTTTTTTCTGTTGAATCGTCTGCCAAGAGATTTACAGTTAAAACGACTAAATAAAAAGCCATAACGATTATTTCAACAGATAAAGTTAGGCGGAAACCTAAAATTACAAAAAATATAAAAATGATTGCAAAAATCAGTTCAACAAAAAAGTACAAAAGCGAAATTGCATAAATTACAGTTTTTGACTGAACAGTAGTTGTTCCCTTCGCAGAAATGAGTGGAGTTACCAAAACCATAAAAAACGCAAAGTGCAAAAATCCATAAATTGTCCACACACTTGCAGTATGAACAACTCCGCCGTTTATAAAAAAGAGCAGATTAAATGCGACAATAAAAACTGAATCTAAAATGATTGTTAAAATATTTTTCTTTATCATATCGCCCCCTACAAACTTGCTAAGATTTCTGCTTTCTTTTTGTCAAAATCGGCTTGTTCAATTAAACCAGCTTCAAGCATTTTTTTGAGCTTTGAAAGTTTTTCCATCGGGTCATCAGATGAATTTTGTGTTTCATTCTGATTTTGATTTAATTGACCATTATTGAACATCTGATTTGCCATATTTCCAAAGGCATTTGCTGTAGCCCCTGCCATTCCAAGACCTACACCAATCTGACTTGCAACATTTCCCGGATTTTGAGCCATGTTTTTTAAAATTTCTGCTGACTGCTGCTGAGCCCAGTTTATGCCGAGAGTGTCCATTGCAGCCTTTTGAGCCTGAGCCCCGCGCAGAGTTTCAATCTGACTCATGCCAATCTGATCATATTTTTCACGGAGACCGTTTTCATCATCAATATCAATTGCCATAATCGAAAAATTGACGCATTTTAAACCGTTTGCCTCAACAATTTCCTGAACTTTAGGCTGAATTAATTCTGAAAATTCGTCTAATCTTGCATCAATTCCCAAAACTTCAACTTCACTAGCCGAAAGTTCTTTTGCAATTGCCGATTTTATCTTACTTTGGAACTGACTTACAAAAAATTTATTCAGTTCTTCCTGACTCAAAGACTGAACATTATTTCCCACAAGAGTTTCAAGGAATTTTCCTGCATTATCAATTTGAACCTTGTAAGAACCGCGGGCACGAAGTTTAGTCGCAATTCCCAAAACCTTGTCGCGAACCTGAATCGGAGAATCCGTACCCCACCTGATTTCTACACTCTGGGATTTTTTTACAAAATAAACAACGCAGTTAAAAGTACTGATTCCACCAGAAAAAGCATTTTTTAACCGGCTGATAAAAGGATAATTATTTGTCGAAAGCTGGTAAGTTCCGTTTTCAAAAACCTCTTCAATCACGCCCTGATTTACAAAAATGGCCTCTTCGCCAGGCATTACAACCAAAGTTGAATTTGTGTTAAAGTCTTCTTCCGGCTGCCGCCAGATTAAAAGACTTGCGTTCCCAGTATTTTTGATAACATCAGTCCAGTGTTTTTTTCCACCAGTAAAGGCTGTTTCGTTTGGATTTTTTTTGAAAAGTGACATAAAATAATTCTCCTTTCGAATAGAAAAAGATGAAAACAGCCATCCCTATCTTCATCTTTTATTTACAATTAGTCTTCCTTCTGGAAAATGAGCATGTTGAAATAAGTTGTAGTTGATTTAGCTCCAAATAAAGCTGCAAAACAACCTGGTTTTTCTTCAACAGGAATACTTTCAATTGAATGAAGCTCCCAACCGCCAACAGCTTCTTTTGAAATTAATTCTGAATAAGTTGCAACTGCTTTTGCTGCACCTTCCCCAGCATTGATAGTAAGACCAATAGGTGCTGCTACTGTTTTATACTGCATATAAACTCCTTGTAATTTTACGGGTAATCAATTCCACCATTAGGAAAATGACACCTTCTTATTCTGGAAAGTCCTTTTAAAACTCCCCTAAAAGCTCCGTACTTTTCAACAGCCAAAATCATGTAAGCTGAACAGGATGGTGTAAACCTGCATGACTCGCGCAAAGAAGACGGCGCTGTTTTTTGATAAAATTTAACCAATCTTATTACAAACTTTTGAAAAATATTCATCTAATAATATTTCCAAAAATAAAAATTACAACGACTGCGATAACTGCTACAAGAATGATTTTACTTACAACATATTTTTTAACTGCAACTTTAGTTTCTTCTTCTACATATTGTGGAGCAGCTGCAATAAAATCCCGATAACTTTGGGTCTTTTCAATATAAAAATTTTTAACTTCTTCACTTTCTGCAAGATTGATTGCACGGTCTGCGTACTGCAAAAGGTCTTCTAAAATTCGGGCTTTTACTTCTGTCCCCGTCTGCTGATATTTATCCCTAAATCCGTAATATTCTGCAAATGACAATTCACAAACAAAACGACCCCACCAGGCATTAGCATTATTTGGATCAAGTTCACAAATTTCTTTATAAAGTTTATTTGCTTTTTCAATGTTATTCCGTTCAAGATTTTGATAAGCAGATGTAAGTTTTTCTGTGATGCCAGCAATGCCGTCAACTTTTACACTACCAGTATATTCAACAATTGTTCTTTCAATTAATCTGATTTTTCTTCCACAGAAAATACAAGTTCCAAATTCGCCTGTGGAATCAGGGACAATTTCACCAC
>CAVHIX010000244.1:0-2659 GCA_963636135.1 Anaerovoracaceae bacterium | reverse complement strand
TTCTGTAATTTTTCAAAAATTTTTTTATCAACATATTTTAAAGTCAGCGGTTTTTCAAGGCTCATCGTAACTAAATCAGATTTCCAGACAGATTTTTCAGGCGTTACAGTTGAAGGCGTGCCGTATTTTTTGCAAAGGGCCTTAAAAACGCTGTAATGGTCGATTTTTTCGCGATTTAAATTTATCGTAATTGAATAAAGTTTTTCTTCATAAAACTGAAAATAACAACGCTCCAAAAAAGAATCCGAAAACGCTTCTGTTTCAATTAAAACTTTATTTTCGCCTGGCAAAAGTGAAACATCTTTTTCACCAGAATAACCAAATTCAATATTCGATTTTAAGGCCTTTTTGGTTTCTTCAAGGCTCATTCCAAGTTTTACGCCACCGTATCCATCTGCACAGGATTCAGAAAATGCAAAAAAAGAAAAAACTGAAAATAAAAGAATAAAAATTTTATTTTTCAAAAAACACCTCTAGAATTTTAATCGGCATTTTTTCTGTAAATTGCAGCTTGTTTTATAACTTCTTCGCAATCTGGAATATAAATTTTTGAATCAATGAATTTTACCGGAGCCGACATTTTAAACTGATATTTTGCTGACGCCTGATTATTTTTTGAAATCGCACACATATTGATTAAATCTTCAACCGTAAGTTCAGTTTTGTGCGAACCAGAATATTTATGAATTTTTTCAACCTGCAAAGAAAGCATATCGATTAATTTTTGATAACCGTCTTTTAAATTCGTGTTATCAAGCTGACGATAAGTTGCCCACATTCGTTCAGAAAGCATTGTTGTAAGGCGCGCAATCAACTGAGGCTGAGTGCAAACCATTTGATCAAAGTTAAAACGATTTATAACCATCAATTTACAATCTTCATGTGCGATTGCACTTGCGGAACGAAGTTTATTTTCAAGCAAAGCCATTTCACCAAACATATCGCCACGACCTAGAACCGCCAAAACAACTTCTTTTGAATCCGTAACTTTTGAAATTGAAACCTGCCCTTCTTGAATTACAAACATATCCGGACCAATCTGACTTTCTGAAAAAATCATTGTATCTTTTGGATATTGACGCGTTAATTCGTGAGTTGATTCAAAATAAACCGCATTTGTAGAATCTTTTAGGCGCGAAAGATTTCTTTTGGCTTCGTCTAAGTGAATTCCGTTTGGACATTCTTTTAAATAACGGTAATACGCGTAACAGGCGATGTCGTATTTTCGAGCATTAAAATAATAATCAGCAACTTCAAAAATATGTTCTGGGGATTCCATACTGACATTTTTAAACGCCAACTGAGTTAAAGTGTCGTTCAAGGCCCTCATTCGTTTTGCAAACGCTTTAATTATTTTTAACGCAACAGGAGTATTTTTTTCGATTAATTCTGGATACTGATCTTTTCGAACGGAAATACAAACTACATCAGTTAGGGCAACAGCATTTTCAATCTGATTGTGCCCAGACATACACGGAATAACGCCAATAAAATCGCCGACAGTTAATTCTTTTATTGAAATATTGCTAGGGTCATTAGATTTAAAACAACGAACTTTCCCGGATTTTATAATAAGAAATCGATCGTTATCTTTTTTTCCTTCAACAAGAATGTAGGAATCTTTTCTAAAATTTACAAATGAAAGCTGTAACATTTGCACCCCTCTAATACTTTTTTTAATTATAGACTAAAATTTAAATCGTTTCCACAAGATTGAAGTAAAATTGCATTATTCTACAAAAATTATTTCAGGTTCAAGCGTAAAACCTTTTTGTTTTTTAACTTCCTGAATCGTAAAATCGACTAAATCTTTTACATCTTTTTTGAGAGCCCCGCCAAGATTTATTATAAAATTCGCGTGAAAAGGAGCGATTTGAGCCTTGCCAATCTGTTTTGATTTTAATCCGCAGTCATCGATTATTTTTCCAGACGGAAACCCAAAATCCCGGTTATTTTTAAAAACGCTTCCAGCACTCGGAAATGAAAAATGGCCCCTTGATTTCCGTTCGTTTATATATTTTTTATTTTCCAAAATTAAATCTTCGTGAAAAATTGAATCTTTTTTTTGAAGGCGAAAAACTACAGAAAGAATAATTTTATTTTTATCTTGAAAAGGCGATTTTTTATATTCCCAGTCAGTTTTACAAAAATTCTGCGTCTTGATTTTAAAATCAGTTTTATCAAAATATTGGGCACTTTCAAAAATCTCGCTGATTTCTTTTTCAAAACAACGGGCATTCATAAAAACGGCCCCAGAAATAAAACCAGGAAGCCCGGCAAAAAATTGCACTCCCCACAAATCATTTTCCGTTGCAAAACTAACAAGATTTGCCATCGAAACGCCACACAAACATTCCACAAAAACATTTTGCTCATTTTGATTTTGAATTTTAATTGAAGAAATTTTTGAAAGAGAAATTACAATTCCAGAAAAAACGCCGTCTGTAAAAACAATATTGCTTCCGCCGGCAAGAATAAAAAATTTAATCTTTTCTTTTATAACGAATTTTAAAATCTGAACTAAAGAATAAATGTCTCCTGGTTCTGCAAAAATTTCAGCATTTCCGCCGATTTTAAAAGTTGTTTTTGGCGCAATCGGTTCATTTTTTTTTAAATTAACTAAGATTTTCGAATCAGATTTTACAAAATCCTCAAAAAA
>CAVHIX010000243.1:1393-2665 GCA_963636135.1 Anaerovoracaceae bacterium | reverse complement strand
TTTTTATAATCTGCGGAAAAATCGGAAAAAAAATATTTTCACTAAAAAAATTAAATTCTTTTTGTAAATATAAAAAAATATTTTTTTCTGTTTCGCGTAAAAGTAGTGCCTGGTTCGGATTTAACAAAATTCCTTGATTCACAGTAAAAATATAGTATTTTTTGAAAAAAAAATGTAGTATGAAATTATGAAAAATATAAAAGATTTAAAATTTGTTGCGTTTTTTTTACAGCTTTCTAAAAAACAGAAAATAATTTTTATCTCTCTTTTTTGTGTGCTGATTTTGAGTTTTTTAAGTCTGATTATTTTTCAGGGCCTTCCAAAAAAATCTAAATCTTTTTTGTATTTTGAAGATTCTGATATTGCAGAAAAAATTTTGTACAAAAATAAAAGTGCAAAATCCGGAAATGTAAAGCAAAATAATTCGGCAATTTTTAAATTTACAGAAAATCAAACTGAACTTTTGCGCGATTTTTATAAAAAAAATAAAGATTTTACAATCGCTTCAAGAATTGAAATTAAAAATGCTCAAAAACAGGATTTTTCTTCAGAAAAAAAAGTAAGTTTTTCGTTTTTGTATAAAACCGATTTTGACTCCAAAGGAAAATTTTTGACTTCTGGGGCAAATCGCATTTTTTGTTCTGTAAATCTTTCGGAATTGGTTAAAAATGAAAAAACTGTTTTTGATTTGGGGCTAGCTTCTTCTAAAAATTTCAAAAATGACGAGATTCCGTGTGGAATTGAAATTTTTTCTGACGCGAATATTAAAATTTACGATTTTTTAGTTACAAAGGCCCGCGTTGGTTTTGATTTTACAGATTCGATTCCGTTTTTTGGTTCAAGTTACAACGGCGGAAAAGTTTTTACTTCTCAAACTGAAGCGGATTTTACAGGCTCGCCTTCAACTTTTTCTTCGCAGTGGACAAAAAATTCTAGTATGCCGTATTTTGAACTTGAATTTTTGCCTTTAACTGATTACGGAACGAGTGAAAATCCTGCGCGGATAAAAATGAATATTGGCGGGGAAATTTTAACTGTTTACCGGACAAAAAGCGTTTTTTCGTGTGTGATTCAAACTTCAACTCTTAATAATCCGTTTAGTTTCTGTAATTTTAATCAGAGTGAAGGGCAGATTTTAAAATTTTTGTTAAAATCGAATGACGATTCTTTAATGCAGGATGAAATTTTACTTCCTTTAAAAACTGATTTGGGCCTGATTTTAAAAACTAAAACTGAAAACTGGCGAAACAGCGAATACGAACTTTACGAATG
>CAVHIX010000243.1:0-1314 GCA_963636135.1 Anaerovoracaceae bacterium | reverse complement strand
TAAAGGCCAAATTTTAAAAGATTTTCAAATTGAAGGAAAACACGGTTACAATGCTCACGATTACAGCAGCGAAACTTTGGCTTCATTTTTTACAAAAGCACAAAATTTAAATGTTTTAAACGAAAAAGAAAAACTTTTGTGCAGAATCTTACTAAAAAATGGCGTTATTATTCAAACGGAAAACGGTTTTAAACCTGGAAAAGGGGCTGTAATTTCAATTTCAAAAGAAAGCGCCGACTACAACCGTAGAAATTTTACCGCACATGAAAGTTGGCATGGAATCTTTTTTATAAATGAAGATTTTAGAAATGCAACTTCAGCGGTTTATTACACGATTGACCCGACATCTCTTGCATTTTTAACTGAATATTGGCAGTCTCAAGGCTCTTTGGGGTACGACCCGAGCGATATTTATCTTATGAATAATGAGTTTATGGCTTACATTATGCAGCAGCCGTTATCGAGCGTGGCAAATTATTTTGTTCATCTTGCAAATCGTGGTTCTGTAATGAATGCAATCCCTGAACTTTGCGAATATGTTCGAAATACAAAAGGAAAAACTTTTGAAGATGCGGCAAGAATTTTTGAATCCTATGCTTTTGACAATTTTGGTCTTGCCTGCGGAAGAGTGCATTTAATTACGCGATAATTTATTCCGAATTCAGATTGAATAATTTTTCGGCGGCAACAGTTGTCGGCGGCCCGTGTGAAGGCATTAAAATCGTGTTGTCAACTTGCGAAAAGATTTTTGATTCAATATTTAGGCGCAAAACATGTTTTGAATAACTTGAGTTTGTAGTTCCGATTTTTCCGGCAAAAATTGTGTCCCCAGTAAAAATTATGTTTCCGATTTTGTAAATCATTGAATCTGCGGAATGGCCCGGAAGCGAATAATAATTTACCGTAAGCCCCGCGATTTTGATTTTTCCGTCTCCGTTTAAAATCGTGGTTTTAATGCCAGAAATTTCGTAGTCGGCAGCGTAGATTTTCGTTGAATAAATTTTATCTAAAGTTTCGATTCCCTGAACATGAGTTGCGTGATTGTGCGTGATTAAAATTCCGGAAAGATTTAAATTTTTTGATTCAATCGTTTCGATAAAACGGGCAGTGATTTTTCCGGGATCGATTAAAATTGCTTCGTTCGTTTTTTCATTTGCAACGATGTATGTGTTTGAGTAGCCGGTTACAATTCTGTTGATGTGAACATAGACTTTCATTAATTTTGAGGCCCCGTCTGCGGTTTTTTAAGATTTTTTTCTTCTTCGGAAAGTTCAATAATCGCTTCTTTGTCGTTTGACATTTTAAATGAAACAT
>CAVHIX010000242.1:0-2676 GCA_963636135.1 Anaerovoracaceae bacterium | reverse complement strand
GATTTATATTTTTCAAATAATTCTAATTATTTTTTTAACATTTCTTTTTCAAAAATAGAATCCTGATCAAGCGTCATACACCATAAAAATCCGTCTTCTAAAGCTTTTGTGCATCCAAGATTTAAGGCCCCTGCAATTCCGCCTTTATTAAAATTCTGCAAATATGTGCAATTTGAAAATTCTTTTAGCAATTCTGAATTATCATTTTGCGAGTTATCTACTATATATATATATAGGAAGTTGAGCGAGAGCAGATTTTTTATAGAGTTTTTAATATTTTCTTTATTTGGATTAAACCAAGTTATTACGATTGCAAGTTTTTCCATCTTTTCCTCTAAAAATTGTATTTTGCTGAAAGTTGAATGTAAAAATTGTCAATATTATCTTTTGTTTTATCGTAATCGTAATTGTAGATTTTCATATATTTAAATGCCCCGGAAAGATAAAAAGATTTTGTAATAAAATATGTTGATTCTCCGCCGACTACAACATAACATTTCCAAGCATCATGCCATTTTTCATTGTTAGTGGTTGCAGATGTATAAACTGCCTGATTTGAAACATAATTGTCATCTGGTGTGTATCGGTGTATTAACAATGTTGAAGAGCCTTTCGGATAATAAACTTTATACGCTAAATACTGACTGTTTCCGAAAGTTCCTGAGCCTCCCGCAAGAGTTTGACCTTTATTTGTATATCCTTGTAAGATTTTTCCGTGTGAAAACCATCCCTTATACTGCCACTGAGTTTGAAAATCTTGTGTCATTTCAAAATTATTCCATTCAAAAATGATTTCACTTGAAACTTTATTTTTTACAATAGGAATAATCTGTTTTAAGCCGACTGTATAAATTACAGTGTGCAAAGGATTTTGCGGAAATTTTGAATAATCATCTTTTCCGAGTTCTCCATAGGCTTCAAATCCGATTTTAGGAAATCTCCAATTAAAAGAAAAGGTGAGTTTTCCGTCTTCGCCTTCGTCTTGTGAATTTTCATCATTTAGTGTAAACAACCTTCCCAAATATTTAAGATTTTTTGCTTTCCATTTTGTTAAAAAGATTCTGTTTACGCCAACTGTGAGCCCCGGAATAAACGATGGTGCAAATGAAATTGAAAGTGCGTTCAGCATATTGTGGTCGTTTGAAGAATCATCATCAAAATAATCTGATTCGCTTAAATATCCCGTCCAAAGTCGCGCTTCAATGTCGCCAAAATGCCATTTTATTCCAGGAATTATAATTTTTGTTTTTCTTAGGCCAATGTCAAATTTAGGGTAGGTTGCAGCGTTGTTGCTTCCAAGCATAGGATTTAAATATGCCGGCCCAATCCAAGGACTTTGAGTTCCAAATCCGAATGTAAAATTGTAAATTGACCAGCGAAGTTCCGTGTCGCCCCAATCGAATGTCCAGTAAGGTTTGTCCCCAAATCGTTGAACTAAATCGATTCCGCCGCCTTCTGTGTAAAAATAACTGTAAGGGCTTGCGTATTTTCCCGGAAGATGGTCAAAGTCAAGATTCTGACTGAATGTGATTTGCGGTTTGATTGTTGCTTCAAATCCAAACGCTTCAAGCCGAATTCCTGTCGTAAGTGAAGTGTTGTATCCTTTTCCCTGCCAGAGAGCGCCATCATTTTGACCGTACGGTTGGCATGTGTTTACACTGTTAAACCATTCTGGCCCATAGATTTTTAATTTTACAGAACGATTAATTCCTTTTACAAACCAAGATTTTGTTTCTTTTTGAGATTCAAATAAAGTTTTTTTGCTTCCAAGATTTAGATTTTGCCACGGATGAAAATATTTTTTTTCCGAGTCTGATTTTTCACTTTCTTTTGATTCAAAATTTTTTATTTCCCATTCTGAATCGCTTAGCGTTCTATAGTTTAGGGTAGGTTTTTCTGCAAGGCCCGAAAGGCTTAAAAAATCGTAATATTCTTCTTCTGTTGATTTTAGCGCTTCCTGAGAAAATAAAAGTGCAGATTGCAATGCTAATAAACTTAAAAATAATTTTTTCATTCAAAAAGAATAGCGATTTTTTATATTAATTTCAATTGAAGAAAAATGATGTTAAAATAAAAAAGCTATTTAACAGTAAATATTAAATAGCCCTAATTAAAAGCGGCAGAAGGGAATCGAACCCTCGTCTTCAGCTTGGAAGGCTGAGATAATAGCCATTATATGACTGCCGCGTTGATGTTTAATATATTATATAATCGTGAAAAAAATGTCAATAATCTTTTTGGGAAAAATTAAATTTTTTTTCGTTTTTTTGTATTCTGTAAAAAAGTAGTTCATAAAATAAATTTTTTACTAGTAAGATTATTAAATTGATGGTAAAATCACACTATGGGAAATCTTTCAGTTAATATGCTTTCTATAAAATCATTTTTGATGAACCCAGTTTTGTTGGCATGTATTTCAAGTTGGTTTAGTGCTCAATTTATAAAAACTGTAATAAATATTATATATGGTAGAATTCATTCGCTTTCGGAATTATTTGAAACTTTAATCTGGAAAACTGGCGGGCTTCCTTCAAGTCATTCGGCAATGGTTACTTGTTTGTGTACTTGCGTTGGCATTCGAAATGGAATGGATTCGGATATTTTTTTAGTTTCATTAGTTTTTGTTCTTGTTACGATTCGTGATGCGGTTGGGGTTCGTCGTTCTAGCGGGCTTCA
>CAVHIX010000241.1:0-2685 GCA_963636135.1 Anaerovoracaceae bacterium | reverse complement strand
ACGAAATATTGAACATTCAAGCAAACGGCAGATAAATCAGTATGTGATGGAATATTACAAAAAATTTTCAGTTCCGTTTGGTTCGATTTTTTTTGCAATGTTAGCGCTACCTTTGGCATTAATTTTTGGAAAACATAATGGACTTACAATCGGGCTTGTACTAGGATTACTAATCTGCTTTATATATTGGTTTTTGCATCTTTATGGGCAAATATTTTCAGTTCGTAGAGGCTGGCCAGGATTTTGGACGATGTGGGGGCCAAATTTCTTGATCGGTGGAACGGGAATTATTCTGTATTTTTCTTTAAGGCGAAGATGACATTAATAAAATATATTTTTAGAAATTTTTTACCGATTTTTTTGGGGGCAGTGGGATTTTTTTCGTTTGCTTTGCTTTTCGTAGATTTATTTATGAATTTATGGAAATATATGCAAAATGAAGCGCAAATTTCTGATGTTCTTTTGGTATTGTTTTATTATTTTCCAAAAACAGTTTGGTATGCTCTTCCGCTTGGAGTTTTGTTTGCTTCGGCTTATACTTTAAGTCAGTTTTACGCATCAAATGAATTGACGGCGGTTTTTGCGTGTGGAGTTTCGCTTTTTAAATTTACATTGCCACTTTTAATTTTTTCAGTTGTATTAAGTTTTGGAATGTTTTTTTTAGATGATTTTGTTGTAGTTGATTTTATGGAAAAGAAAAATGAACTTCAGTCAAAACTTTTAAATGAAACAACTTCAAAGTCAAGAGAAGATATTGTAATAATTTCTGAAGATGGGAAAATAATTTATAAAGCAAAATCGTATGATAACAATCAGCACAGGCTTAGAAATGTTTATCTTGTTTTTAGAGATGAAAATAAAAAATTTCAGGCGATAATTAATGCAGATTCAATGTTGTGGAATGAAACTGAAAAAAAATGGAATTTTATAAACGCCCTTCAATATACGATAAAAGACGGTTCTTTGGTTTGCGACACGGCTTCCCCGGATTATGAAGATTTTTTAACTGAACCTTACGAAACTTTTCAGAATAATACGGTTTCTGTAGAGGCGGTAAATTCAAGAAAGGCAAAAGTTTATATTGAATATTTAAAGCGCGCTGGGCTTCCGCATGCAAAAGAACTTTCTGAATATTATAAAAAATTTGCTTTTCCGTCGATTTTATTTTTGGTCGTTTTTCTTTCAATCGGGCTTTCTGGGCGCTCCCGGAAAAATGTTTTGTTAATCAGTTTGTCCCTTTGTGTTTCTGCGGCGGTTGTTTTTTATGTAACGCAAATGGTAACAATGATTTTGGCACAATTCGGTTATATTTCTCCAATTGCAGGGCCTTGGGCACCGGTAATTTTATTTATATTTTTGGCGATAATTTTATTAAGAACTTCAAGGACATAATTTATGAAAATTTTTGATATTTTGCATAACAGTGCAGACGGAAAAGCTCGGAACGGCATTTTAACGCTTCCTCATGGGACTGTGAAAACTCCGGTTTTTATGCCAGTTGGAACTTGTGCAACTGTAAAAGCGCTTACAAAAGATGATTTAAACGAAATCGGATTTGAAATTATTCTTGCAAATACTTACCATTTGTTTTTGCGGCCGGGTGCTGATTTAATACAAGAAGCTGGCGGTTTGCATGGATTTTCAAAATTTGATAAAAACTTTTTAACTGATTCCGGCGGATTTCAGGTTTTTTCCCTTTCTGCGTTGCGAAAAATTAATCCGGAAGGGGTGAAATTTCAAAGTCATATTGACGGAAGTTATCATTTTTTTACTCCAGAAAATGTTGTTCAGACTCAGGTAAAATTTAATTCTGATATTCAGATGCAACTTGATGTTTGTTCCGGTTATGGTGTTACCCGAAAAGAAGCTGAAACTTCGCTGAATGTTACAACAAAATGGGCTGAACGCGCCAAAAAAGAATGGCTTTCTCAAACGCAAAATGGATATAAAGGCGTTTTGTTCCCAATCGTGCAGGGGAATTTTTTTGAAGATTTACGAAAAAAGAGTGCTGAGTTTGTAACTGGTCTTGATCTTCCGGGAATTGCAATCGGTGGTTTAAGCGTTGGTGAACCGGCTGAAGTTTTTGCGGATTTTTTGGCGCTCACGATGGATGCCCTTCCAAAAGAAAAACCGGTTTATGTTATGGGAATTGGAACTCCAGAATACATTTTTGAAGCGGTAAAAAACGGAGTTGATATGTTTGACTGCGTTCTTCCGACTCGAAATGCAAGAAACGGTTCTTATTTTACGCATGATGGCCCGCTTTCGATTAAACAGGAACGATATAAAAACGATTTTCGCCCGATTGACAGCGAATGTAATTGCAAAGTTTGCAGAACTTACAGCCGCGCATATCTTCGTCATCTTTTTAAGGAGCAGGAAATTTTAAGTTCGATTTTGGCCTCTTATCACAATCTTGCATTTTTGCATCAGATGATGGAAGAAATCAGGCTTTCGATTAGCCAAGACAGATTTGAAACTTTTAGAAAAGATTTTCTGTTCCGATATAAAAAAGGTGAAATTTTATAGGTAACTTTTAAAAGATTTTTTGGTTTTATCAGTATGAAAAAAATATTTTTGTTTTCGATTTTTATAATTTTGACAAATTTTGCGTTTTCTCAAAGTCAGATTCAAGAAGAAGATTTGAATTTTGAAGATTCTAAAATTAACGAAGAAATTTTAATC
>CAVHIX010000240.1:0-2689 GCA_963636135.1 Anaerovoracaceae bacterium | reverse complement strand
ACTAGCGAACTTTTTGCAGAAATGTACAATTATTTCACTGCATATCTCAAAAACATTACAAAAGTTTCAGAAGAAGTTTTGGCTTCATACTTAATCATTCAAAAATTAAACGCAATGGACAAAAATTTCGACTTTCCTTGCAAATATACATTCGCAGAAATTTTCAACAAAATCGAAAAACCAAAAGAAATGTATGAACTTTTAAAAGACAAAAAAAATACATCTCTTAAAGAAGATTTCTTGAGCGCAATCAAAATGCTTCCAAACTGGGACGACATTTACATCGATATGTTCCCAACAGTTTTAAAAGAAAAAATGATTGACGACCTTATCGAAAAAGGAAAACAAGATAAAGTTCAAAAAATGGTTGTAAAATGTTTCGAAAATTTCCGCGATTTCAGAAATGCCGTTTTGTTCTTATTCGAAAAATGCAGAACTCGCGACTGGTTTGTAAGTGCCGGAATCACTTTTGAAAAACAGTTAATTACTCTCATCAATATTATTGAACTTACATTCTTTGAAATTCAGAATCATGTTAATTCTACAGAAAACAAAAAAATCAACAAGAATGCAACAAATCTTCTTTTTGAAAATGATACACTTGTAAATTATATGTTTGCTGACAATAACGAAGAAACTGTAAAACGAATGTACACTTTGGTAAATGATATTCGCGAACTTGAACCAAATCTTAAAGCTCAGCTTCGAAATAAGATTCTTGAAAAATACCCGAATTTCAAATTCCATGTTACAGAAGAAAAATCTCAGGCTCCAAAAGGAATGCTCGTTACTGCCAAAAAACTCGAAGAAAAGAAAGCTCTTGCAAATCAGATTCAGACAATTGATATTCCTAAAAATGCAGAAGAAATTTCTGAAGCTCGTGCTCAGGGCGACTTAAAGGAAAACGCAGAATACAAAGCAGCAAAAGAACATCAGCATTATTTAAATGTTACATTTGCAAAACTCCAGGAAGAATTAAACAAAGCCGTTGTATTTGACCCTACAACAATCACAACTGCCCTTGTTTCTTTTGGTACAGAAGTTGTATTACACAATAATGCTTCTAACGAAGACGAAACTTACACAATCTTGGGCCCTTGGGAATCAGATCCAGACAACAACATCATTTCTTACATGTCGCCATTTGGAAACGCAATTCTCGACAGCAAAGTTGGTGAAAACGCAAAATTCACAATCAACGATCACAAATACGATTACACTGTAGTTTCTATTAAAGTTGCTAAAATGTAATTAAATCTTTATAAAAGAGCAGGTAAAATCTTTTGGTCTTGCCTGCTCTTCTTTTTTTTTGAAAAAATGGAAAAACTTACAGAAAATATTTATGTAATTCCGGGCCAAACAAATATTGGCGTTATAAAAGATACACAAAATCAGCTTTATTTAATCGATTCTGGAACTTCAAGGGGAGACGCCGAACGGATTAAAGACGAACTCGACAAAACTTTCAATTCATATACTGTAAAAGCTATTATAAACACCCATTCGCACACAGATCACGCGGGGGCAGACGCATATTTTAAGCAAAAATTCAACTGCAAAATCTATATTCAAAAAAAAGAAAAACCTTTACTTGAAAATTCGCAAATTTATCCTTCACTGATTTGGGGGGCGCACCCAATTCCGGAACTCTGCACAGATTATTTTAAAATCGAAGAAACAGAAGCCACCGACATAATTACAGAAAATTCGGTTTTAACACTTGAAAATAATATTCACATAAATTTTATAGAACTTCCGGGGCACTATTTTGAAATGTTCGGGGTTATCGTTTCAACGAAAGACAAAAAAATCTTCTTTTTAGGCGACGGACTTTTAGGCTACAAAAACATCAACAAATACTGGATTTTTTATTTAATGAATCAAAAAGAACTTTTATCTTCATTTGAAAAAATAAATTCCGTAAAAGCTGATTTTTATATTCCATCTCACGGAGAAGTTTTAGTTTCAATTGAAGAAACAGTCGAAATGAACCAGATTGCCCTACTTTCCACAGAAATTTGCATTTTAAAAATCTTGGAAAAAGGCACATTTTCAACTGAAGAAATTGTTCAAAAAGTTTGCGAACAAAATTCCCTAAATTTAAAAATTGTTCAGTACACGCTGATTTATTCGACAATAAAATCTTATCTTTCAGTTTTATACGAAGAAAAAAAAGTCGCCTTTGTTATAGAAAATAATATTTTAAAATGGACAAAAATTAATTAAGGGCGCTAACGATTTTTACTCCGCTTGAAGTACCAATTCGAGTTGCCCCAGCTTCTATCATTTCGAGTGCAGAAGAAAGGTCTCTAATTCCACCAGACGCTTTTACTTCGCACAAAGAGCCAACCGTTTCTTTCATCAGTTTTACATGGTGAGTTGTGGCCCCATTTGGCATTAAGTTTCCATTTTTGTCTTTTATAATTGCAAATCCTGTTGAAGTTTTTACAAAATCGGCTTTTGCATTCACAGCGACTTTACACACTTCAATAATTTCTTCATCAGTTAAAAGTTGAGTTTCCAAAATAACTTTTAAAATCAGATTTTTAGAAAGATTTTTTATGGCATTATTGATTTTTAAAATTTCCTGTTCAATAAAAGAAAAATCGTGATCTTTTGCTTTTGAAACATTTATCACCATGTCGATTTCATCGGCACCATTTTTTACGGCATTTTCAGCTTCAAAAAC
>CAVHIX010000239.1:0-2730 GCA_963636135.1 Anaerovoracaceae bacterium | reverse complement strand
AGATAAACCTGCAGAAACTAAAGAAGATAAAAAAGTAGAAAAATCAAATTCTGAAAAAACTGAAAACACAGAAAAAACAGAAGAATAAATCATAAATCAGGAAAATAAAATGCAAAAAAGAACTCGTTTTATCATTCTTCTTGTTGTTATAGCTTTATGTTTGTGGTTTTTACAACCTTCAATCAACTGGTACTTTAGAACACCAAAAGCTGTACAGGAAATCGCTTTAAAATCTCTTGAAGATATTCGCGATTATTCAACAACAAAAGCAAAAGAAGATGTTTCAAAAATCAAAGAATTAAAAGCAGATGAAAATGCTGAACTTCCAGAAAATTTAAACTGGATTAAATCTAAAGCAGAAAAAGAATACAAATCTTCAGAAAGAGATGTTCCAGAAAATATGACTGCTTTAGCCGTTTACAATGCCTACTGCGACTCAGAAGCAAACGAACGAAATCTTGAAGAAACAATTCAGGAATATTACAGAAAACCAATTTTAAAGGCAAAAAATTATTATCAGAATTCTGTAAAACTCGGTCTTGACCTTTCTGGCGGTATGAACATTATCGTAAAAGCAGATTTGGACGAAGCTTATGCTTCTCACCTTGCAAGTGGCGGAACTGAACCAGAAGCAGATTTCAAGAAAAAGGCTATGGAACAGGCTCTAGAAACAATTACAAGCCGAATCGACAAATTTGGTCTTTCTGAACCAGTTGTTCGTCAGCAGGGCGATGACAGAATCTACATTGAAATGCCAGGTGCTGCAGAAACAGGTTCTATCAATTCAATCATCATGGGAAAAGGAATTTTGAATTTCCGTCTTGTAGATGATGATGCTACTTCAGCATTCAGAGTTGCATATATGCAGAAAGGCGAAAATCTTTTTGATTCAAACGGAAAATTAATCGATTCAAGTTTGATTCCAGAAGATTGCGAAGTTTTAGGAAATTACACAAAAGATAAATATGGCCTTGATGAAAAAATCGTTGGCGAAGAATACATTGTTGTAAAAAAAGAAGTTGTTTTAGACGGAAAGCACATTAAATCTGCAAAAGCAAATTCTGACAATATGACAGGTCGCCCAGAAGTTGCAATTACATTTGACGATGAAGGAACAAGAATCTTTGGTGACTTTACTGGCAAAAATGTTGGAAAACGCCTTGCAATCGTAAGCGACAATAAAATAAAATCTGCCGCAACAATCCGCGAAGCAATTACAGGGGGTGCTTGTTCACTTTCTGGATTTGGTCAGACTGAATCACAAAATATTCAAAAAGTTTTGCAGACAGCTTGGCTTAGCGTTCCGTTGAGCATTGAAAGTCAGCAGATTATCGGTGCAACACTCGGAGAACAAGCGATTCGTTCCGGAATTGAAGCAATCGTTGTTGGACTTTTGGCAATCATTATTTTTATGCTAATTTATTACAAAGGTGCCGGATTCAACGCTGTTGTAGCTCAGCTTTTAAACATTTACCTTATGTTCTCAATTCTTTCTGCATTCAATTTAACTCTTACTCTCCCTTCTATTGCGGGTATGATTTTGACAATCGGTATGGCAGTAGATGCGAATGTAATCATTTTTGAACGAATTAAAGAAGAATTAGCCGAAGGAAAGAGCCGAACAGTTGCAATTTCAGCAGGATTTGAAAACGCTTTCTGGGCAATTATGGACTCAAATATTACAACATTCATTGCGGCAATCTTCCTTTCTCAGCTTGGAACAGGTTCAATTCAGGGATTCGCTGTAACTCTTGCAATTGGTGTTGTTTCTTCAGTATTCACAGCATTGTTCGTTTCAAGATTAATTTTTGACTTTAATACAGAAGTTATGCACAAGAAAAATATGAGCATCAGTTGGAGGATTAAATAATGAAAAAAGTTATTAAATTCAGTAAAGGTTTTCTTCCTTGCGCAATTTTAAGTGCAGTTTTAATCATCTTGGGAATTATTGGACTTTTCACAAAGGGAATCAATTTTGGTCTCGACTTTAAACCTGGTGTAATCGAAGAAGTAAAAATCGCTTCTGATAAAGACCTTCAGGTTGAAGATGTAGAAAAAGCTTTAAGTTCTTTAGAAAGTGCACAGATTAAAAAAACTGGAGTTTCAATCGACAATACATTTCAGATTCGTCTTCCGGCAAGTACAGATGATGATTCAGATGAATTAATTCAGAGTTCAATCAACGACAGTTTAAAACAGGCTTTCGGAAACGATTCAATTACAGTTTCAAAATGGGACAGAATCAGCCCAAGTTTTTCTAGTTCACTTGCATTCAAATCTTTAATTTTGATGATTGTAACTATCATTTTAATCTGGGCTTACGCTGCATTCCGTTTCCACTGGGATTTTGCATTAGGTGCAATCATAGCTTTAGTTCACGATACTTTAATTATGATTTCATTTATCATCTGGACACAAATGGAATTTACAACAACAGTTTTAGCCGCAGTTTTAACAATCGTCGGTTACTCAATCAACGCTTCTGTCGTAATTCTTGACCGCGTTCGATACAATCTTTCTACTGTAAAAGTTACAAAATTCACAGAAAACTTAGATCTTTCTCTGACAGAAACTTTAAGCCGTTCAATTATTACAACTGTAACAACTTTATTCGCCATTCTTGCACTTTATTTCTTTACAACAGGCTCAATTAAAGACTTTTCACTTGCAATGATTGTTGGTTTAATCAGCGGATTGTATTCTTCAATTTTCATTTCAAGTGGCGTAATT
>CAVHIX010000238.1:0-2730 GCA_963636135.1 Anaerovoracaceae bacterium | reverse complement strand
ACTCGTTAAACCCAGTTCCAGGAATCATCTATGACCCTGAATACAAAGGCGAATACGACAACACAAAGTTGAACGACGGTCTTGGCATTTCAAGCTGGCCTGCAACATTAATGCAGTTGATGGGCTTTGTTCCACCAACAGATTATGATAAATCTATGATTAACTTAAAATAAAGTAAATCTTATAAGGATTTAAAAAGCCCTTTCCAAGTTTTGGAAGGGCTTTTTTCAGTTTAAATAAACCTAAAAATTTTTTTTAGAATAAATTTACACTCAAATAGTATTTTATAATAATAAAAACTTTGTCTATTTTTTGTTTAGTTTACCTAGCATTTGTTTATTCTTTGTATAATATTTGTATTTAACTTGTTTATTTTGTTTATTATATTTATATACAATATATACATTTACGGATTCAGAATTTTAAGGCTTCTAAAATGAAAAAATTCATACAAGGGCACAGTTAAATGCTGAATTTTGCTAAATTTTCGTATAATTTTTTTATATATTTTGTTTATACAGCGTTTATTTTATGTAATTACAAATTTTATATACTGTTTATATTTTGTTTATTTATTTTTTATAGTTTGTGTATTTTGTATTGCATTATTTATAAACATAGTATATATTGTATATATCGTATAAACAAAGTTAAGAGGAAAAATAATGAAAACTTACACATTTGCCATTCAGAAAGGCGGAACAGGAAAAACTTCAGTTTCTGTATCCGTTGCAGTAGAACTTGCAAAACTTGGGCGCACAATTTTAATCGATGCCGATCCTCAGGGGAATACAACCGACTGGATGAATCTTCCGTCCCTTCAGTATGAACTTTCTGATGTTTTATCGGACAAATGCACAATCAAAGATGTAATTCAGCCAACACAGGTAGAAAATCTTTTTATCATTCCTACAGCCGGAATTGATGGCGGACTTAGAACATATCAGGAAACTGTAGCCCAAAAAGAACAGTTCAAACTTGCTCAGCTTAAAAATGAACTTTCAAATGTTTTTGACTATTGTATAATCGATACTTCCCCAGCTTTTGGTGCTCTTGAAGAATCCTGTTTTATTGCAAGTGATGAAGTAATCAATGTTTTAAAACTCGATCGCTTCTCTTATGATGGGCTAAAAACTTTTAAAATAAATCTTGATGCCATGAAAAAGCGGTATGACAACTGTTATGGCGTAAGTGTCAATGGTAAACCGTATTTAAATAAATTAATCTTAAATGAAAATAATAATGCAATCACTCAGTGTCGAGATTTGGTGACTCAGTACAAAGCCCTTGAACCAAACGGATATAAAGTTTTTGTAATTCCAACTGATACAGGATTTAGAAAAGCGCAGACAACTTCAGTTCCGGTACAATCAATTGCCGGTTCTAAAAAAGAAACATTAGAATCCCTGGCACAAATTGCACAGGCACTTAAATAGGGTAGGGGACTTTTATGAAAAAAATACAGCCAGCAACTAATACTTTGGATATGGATTTTTTAAATCAAATGGACAAACAGATTGGTGGAACATCCCAGACAGAATCAGCAGTAAAAACAATTGAAACGCCATCAACAATAAATAAAGTTACAGAAATAGATACAACAATTTCGGCTCCAGATTTTGTAAGTGTCAGCATTGATGAAGAAGAGCCTGTATCTCGAAATGTAAAAGCCACACAAATCGTAGTACGAACAACCGAAAAAGAAAGAGAAGCCTTAAAATCCTATTTTATGAAACACGGAGTTTCTCTTTCAAAGGGAATTAAAATCGCAATCAGATACCTTGAACAGCAGGAAAAAAGAGGAAAAATTCATTTTTCTGATATTGGGATTTCGGAAATTGGGATTTAAAATTATAAAAAAATCTTAATTTTCACCATTGCCTTTACCCCTTTTCTAATTAATCTAAATATTTTTTTTAGAAAGTTTAGAAATCTTACTTTTTTTATTTGATTTTTTCTAAGAAATATGATTAGATATTATAAAGTGAAATTTTTGGGTGGGGCAAAAATGGAATCTAATCAAGTTGAAAAAATCAGTAAATACGCTGATGTAATGAATATTCGCCTTTCAAAAGGCCGCAGAGAAGAAATTAAAAAATTCTGTACAAATTGCGGAGTAACAATAACTCAATACATTGAATCTTCTTTTGAATTTCTTTCAAAGGAAGTGTCTACAGGAAAAATCGTCATTTCTAAAGGCGGAATTACAAAGGTTGAATAATGGGCAAAAAAATAAAATCAGAAAATTCTTTAATTCCGATAGACAATTCTTCCAACGAATTATTTAAATCTTTAAATGAAATTATTCCGTCTGACAACAAAAAAAGTTTAAGTTATATTCCAAGTTTTTTTACAACTGCTTCATTGCCTTTTAAAAATATTAACAAAACTGAATTTATAAGAAAAGCTAGCAATGGAATTTCGTTAATTTTAAACTCTCCGGTAAATGTTCCGTACGGAAAATACGGCAGACTTCTTTTAAGCGTTTTTACAACTCACGCCGTTCTTTCAAAAGAACAAAATGTACCTGTTATAATCGAATATGATTCAATGTCGCAACTTTTAAAAGAAATGCAGCTTACTCGTCAACGCGGAAAAGATATTAAAGAACAATTAGAATGTTTTAAACGGGCAACTTTTTCATTTGAACAAAAAATTGAAGAACAACAGCAAAGTTATCTTTTTAAAAATCTTTATCAGCCTGGAGAAAAACTTCCAAAAGGTGATGTT
>CAVHIX010000237.1:0-2750 GCA_963636135.1 Anaerovoracaceae bacterium | reverse complement strand
CTTTTTATGCGTTTTTTATAAGTTGGCTGCGAAGACAAAACAATTGTGGAAGAAAGTTTTTTATAAATATTTTCTTTTATAATTTCAAACATCGGAATATACGAATTATAAAGATTAAATATTTTTTCTTTTTCCGGAATTAAAATCTTATTTTTCACAAATAATACCTTACGATTTTCTAAAAATTATTTTTGCATAAAAAAAGCACCCTCCCGAAAAACGGAAAGATGCTCTTTTTCTATCTAGAAGACTTATTTTGCTTCTGCTTCTGCAGAACTTCCAGAACCTGTTGACTGAGCGTTTGATTCGCCGTCTTCATTTAAGCTAGAAGTGAATTTATCTTCAACAGCCTGTTTCTGTTTTTCAAGATAGCGATTAACCTGTTTTGTACCAAAGCGAGCCAATTCACCAGCCTGTTTTTCATCTTCTTTTTTCTGAATGATTCCCCAAAGGTCTTCATCAGCAATATCACGATCAGAAGAAAGAACAGCTTTATCATAAATAATAGAAACATCTTTGAAATAACCGATAAAGTTTCCACCAATGTGATTTGCATCACGAGTAATCTGGAATCCAGTGAATTTTACAAATGGAAGTCCACGAGGATAAATTGGGTAAACTCTAATTTCACGATTACGGATTTCTGTAATGTACTGTGGGTTGTTCCAAATTAATTCTTTCCAACCATCAAATCCAAGATAACCCATGAAATAACGGCGTTCAACATTATCATTATCCTTGAAAAGAACATAAAGTCCTTCTGGATAATTCATACCCATTGTTGTTACTTTAATTGATTTAATTGTTCCAACATTTTTTACGATTCCGTAGCCACCTTCGAAAAGAGTCTGACCAGAAGCTTTTTCTTCATCAGTTGGTTCCTGGCGAACACCATTTTCATCAGCAGAAGCTAAACGTTCATAAGCTGGAATCTCAAAAGGAGGGCGAATATATGCATAAGCATTAGAATTCCATTCTGGGAATACAATTCTTACACCCATAACAGATTTTCCTGCAAAAGGAACAGATGCTTCTTCTTTTACAGGAGCAGCAACTACAGTTGAAAGTCCTAAACTTTCTACACTTTTTGCAGATGAATTAAGACTAACTTCCCATCTTGGCAATGCAAGTGAAGTTTTCATAAGATCTTTTTGATCTGAAGTGAATGTTGCACCAGCAGATGAAGAAAAATCCATTACAGTTCTTGAGTTTTCTGTAGGTTCTCCATTTTCATCAGCCATACAGTCAGCCTGTAAATTAGTAAAATCGATGACCATGTTCTGTTCAGCGAACAAACTGGCACCAGCAAACAGCATTGATGCTGCAATTAAAATAAAAGTCCTCTTCATTAGAAGCTCCTTTTTAACTATTTCGATGTAGCCTTGTATATAATATTATTATCTTATAACAAAAAAGTTTTGTCAACGATTTTTTTTTTAAAATATTGTAACGAAATTATTGATTTTCAAAGATTTTAAATGGGCCTTCAGTTCCGTTGATATAAAATTCTACAGATTTAACTTTTGAAAAATTTCGTTTGATATTCTTTTCAAAAAGCGAAAAAGATTCTTTATAATCAACTGAAAAATTAGAAGAATTCAACAAATCGTCTGAAAATTCTGCATATAAAACGCCATTTCTTAAAAAACAGGAAACTAATTTTGTCTGTTTTGAAAAAAGAGGCCTTGAAAGTTCATTTATAGGGCCTAAAAGCAATTCCTGAACATAAGATTTGATTAAATCAGCTTCTTTTTGGTGTTGAATATAGCGAGATTCTACAAATTGTTCCTGCGATAAACTTGAAGGGAAAATAAAAACTTTTCTGATTCCGGGGAATTTTACAAACCAAATCACGAGCGAAAAAACAAAAGCTACAAAAATTAAGGCAAGAGTTAAATATGTTGAAAATCTGTACTGTTTTAATTTCATTTTGTTTGAGTAAATCCTCTTGAGCGCTCAAAATGGGTTACGAACGCAGATACTCCATTATATATTCCAAGTGCCGTTTTTTTCAAGTAGGCATTATCGTTTAAGTTTAGCGCTTCTTTTTCGTTTGTTAAAAATCCGACTTCGATTAAAACACTCGGCATATTTGAATTTCTGACGACAAACCATTCTTCAGCTTTGATTCCGCGGGCCTTAGACTTATCCCCTATTTGATTTTGAAGTCCGTCCATAATAAATTTTGCGATTAAAATACTTTCGGTCGTGTATTCCTCTTCCATCATAGAATTTAAAATTGGCAAAATCGATTTATCTTCCTTTAATTTTGAAGAATCCAAAACATTTCTTCTGTAGCCTGGCGACAGATACCAGACTTCATAACCGCTAGACTGCTTATTCAACGAAGCATTTACATGAATTGAAATAAACAAAACCGCTTCATTTTCGGGGAGTTTTACAGAATTTGCAATTTCAGTTCGTTCGCTCAATGCCAAAAATTTATCAGTATCGCGGGTTAAAATAATTTTCTTTTCGGGGTAGGCTTTTTTTAGATTTTCATAAAGCAATTTTCCGACCGAAAGCGTAATATCCTTTTCGCGAACTGTAATTTTTTTTCCGTTTACGGTATAAGTTGCGTTTGCGCCCGGATCTTTTCCGCCATGTCCTGGGTCCAAGAGAATTGCACCGATTTTAAACGAAGAATTCGAACTTTCGTCCTTAAAAAATTTTTCAGTCTGATTTATAAAATCTTGAGAAACCAATAATTTTCCATCGACGATTTCTGGGGCATCAGTTAAATTAAATTC
>CAVHIX010000236.1:0-2755 GCA_963636135.1 Anaerovoracaceae bacterium | reverse complement strand
GAATATAAAAAATTCTTAAAGAATCTTTCTTCGTATCCGTTGAATGTTCGAATTGCGGTTGAAGATTTAATCGTAAAAGATGAATTTACAGACGATGCGGAATTTGAAATCATTCAAGATGTTTTAAAAAAGGTTTCGGCTCGGCAGTTGGCGTCAAAACTTGAAAAAATGCTCGATATTTCTCTTCCTGTTCCGCGTGATTTTGAGCGCCGTTCAGCAGAAGAATACGAAGCGTATAAGGCATCTTTTCAGTATCAGTTAAAAAATAAAATTATTCCGGGGGCGATTGTAGCGTGTGTTTCCTGTGCACTTTTGTACATTCTTGCAACTTTTGTAATTTATTGCATTTACAGGCCGATTAAAGCTACAAATCTTTATTCTCAAGGTTACGATTTATTGACGGCAAAAGAATTTCCGCAATCAGAACAGAAATTTATGTCAGCCCGCGACTATAAAAAAATAAAAAAATGGTATTACAAATTTGCCCAAGGTTACAGAAATCAAAAACAGTATCTTCGAGCAGAAAAATTTTATAAACTCACGCTTGGCGATTTTGATTTTGATAAAAAAGCTGGAATTGATTATGCTGAAATGACGCTTTACGATCAGGAAAATTATCCGAAAGCTGAAGAAATTGTAAAGCGCCTTGTTCTTGACAATCACATAAACGATGATGATGCGACTCTTCTTTTGGGCGATATTTATCTTGAATGGGCAACGCAAAAAGATTCTTCAAAATTTGATGAGGCGAATGCTAGGTATTCGGAATTAATTCAGCGTAATGGCGAAACTGATTTATATATGTCTCGAAAAATGCGATATTTTGTCCGCACTGATAATCTTGAACAGGTTTTAATAATTAAGCCTCGTTTTATGCCAAAAGAAAAATCTTTGAGTTCTGCGGATTGGACTGAATTGAGCGGGTATTGTTTGGACAAACTTTATGGGCCTTTGCCTTCTCAAAAAGAATATTTGCGTTCAAAAATTGAAGATGTAAAAGAAATGCTTCTTCGTGCGGTAAAAACTGACAAACAGAATGCGAATGGCCTTTATAATCTTTCTCGTTATTATATTCAGACTAAAAATCGAACAGATGCAAAAAATACCCTAAATTCTGCGATTGAAGCGTTTAAAATAAAACCTGTCCGAAAGCAAAAAGATATTTACAATGAAATTGATTCTTACAGACTTTTGGGTGAACAATATTCTTCGGAAAAAGCGTTTTTAGAGGCTGAAGAAAAATATTCTGAAGGATTAAATATTTTTAATTTTGAAAATCAGAATAGTGGGTTGGTTGCAAACGAAAAAATCGGAAAACTTTATGCAGATGCCGGTGACATCGACTATTTTGTAAAAGGAAATATGGATTTTGCCTTGCAGAATTATAAAGATTCAATTTCTTCTGGGAACGATACTCCGAGCATTCGTTATAAAATCGGTTATATTCAGTATGGAAAAGAAAATTTTTCTGAAGCGATAGGTTCTTTCTTGAAAGCAAGCGAAGTTTATCCTGAAAATCAAAATCTTTTGTATGCGATGGGAACAACTTTTGCCCAGAAAAAAGATTATTATGCTTCTCAAGGGGCATATCAGACTTTACTGGAAAAACTTGACACTGAAAAAGATGTTCGGGGCATTTTGTTTCCGCAGAAAAATTCAGCTGATTCAAATTTTGTTGATTTATATATGAAAGCATCAAATAATTACGGCGTTTCTTTGTTTAATGTTGCAAAACGAACTGGAAAAAGCGATTTGAACGGAAAGGCAATTTTGAATTTCCAGAATTCTCTTCGTGCCTGGGATTCTTTGTCGCGAAATCAGGAGACTTTGGTTCGGCTTCCAGGTAGTAATCTTGCCGAGCAAAATATAAAATATGCCCTTCATCCTGTTCCGGAATTTGATGTTGCTCTATATTCTGAACTTTCAAAAACTCTTTCAGATGAAAAAGGTTTGTTACAATGAAAAATTTTTCTTTTGAGTACGGAATTGAATTAAAACGCAGAAAAAACAGTTTAATAAAAGAACTTTTTCGAAAATCGATTCATTTGTGCAGCGCGTTAGTTGTTGTAGTTTTGTCTTACAATTATAATCTTGCACTTTTACTGTTGATTTTAGCGATTATTTTGTATTCAATTTGTGAAATTTTAAGGCTTAAAGGAATTGAAGTTCCGTTCGTTTCAAAAATCACAGAAGTTGCCGCTCGAAAACGAGATGAAAATAAATTTGTTTTGGGCCCAGTAACGCTTGCTTTAGGAATTTTAATTTGTTCTTTACTTTGGAAAAATAATTTGTCCGCTGTAAAAATTGGAATTTTTTCGCTGGCGTTTGGAGATGGAACTGCAAGTTTGTTCGGAAAATTTTTAGGTCTTCAAAAAATTCCTTTTACTCAAGGGAAAACTGCCTGCGGAAGTTTGGCGTGTTTTTTTGCGGTGTTCGTTTCTTCGTTTTTTGTGTGCCAGAATTGCCTTTTTGCATTTTATTTCGGCTTTTTCGCTATGGTTTTAGAAATTTTCCCGTTAAAAGATTTGGATAATATTTTAATTCCGATTTTGCTTGGCGGTTTTGCGTATTTTTTGCTTTAATCCCATAAATATTTTTTGTGAAGTTCTTTTAAAAATATTGCAGTTCCGACTAAAAGTAAAATCGTTCCTAAGACCACTAAAAAAAGTCGGGCAGTGTTGAATAAAATTTTGTATCCGAATGCCAAAAGAATAAATCCGAGTGGCATTTTTGATTTTGTGTTTTCTGAATAATC
>CAVHIX010000235.1:0-2759 GCA_963636135.1 Anaerovoracaceae bacterium | reverse complement strand
ATTTTAGCCATTCGTTTTTGCATTTTGGAAGCGATTTTATCTGAATACTGTTTGAATTATAAAAATTTGAGTTCGTGCTAAAAAAAATTACATTCACACAAAAATTATAGCATTATTTATCCGTTTTTGGTAGAATGCTTCTCGTGCGTTTAGAAGATTTTAAATTTTTAATCGATACTCAGACTAATTATGAATTTTCATACAAGGGAATAAATTATAATCTTACTTACGGAAAAGATAAAAAAGGCGATTATATTGCTTTTGGTGAGCGTTTTTTTCAAAAAAAATATTATTCTTACAAAGAATTATTGAATGATGCACGAATTGAAAATTCATTTTTCCGGGAAATGATAGAAGAATTGTAAAAGGCATTTTATGAAAATAAAACAAATTGATATGACAGAAGGTTCCATCGTAAAAAAATTAATGGAATTTTCGATTCCTTTGATTCTTTCAAATATTTTACAGCTTTTATTTAATGCGTGCGATATTATCGTTGTTGGAAAATTTTCTGGAGACGATTCTCTTGCGGCGGTAGGGTCAACTTCCGTAATCATAAATCTTTTAACAAATCTTTTTATGGGCCTTTCAATCGGAACAAATGTTGTTTGTGCAAATTATTTTGGCGCGAAAAAATCTGATCTTTTAAATAAAACTGTTCACACGGCGGTTTTGTTAAGTCTGATTTCGGGAATTATTTTAACTTTTGTAGGATTGATTTTTGTTCACCCGATTTTAAAAATTATGGGCTCCCCAGAAGATGTTTTTCCAAAGGCATCGTTATATTTGCGCGTTTATTTTTCTGGAATCACTTCAACGATGGTTTACAATTTTGGAAGTGCGATTTTAAGGGCAAAAGGCGACACCCAGAGGCCTTTAATAATTTTAATGATTTCTGGCGTTATAAACTTAATTTTAAATCTGATTTTTGTAATCATTTTTAATCTTGATGTAATGGGCGTTTCTCTTGCAACCGTAATAAGCCAAACTTTCAGCGCCGTAATTATAATTTTGCTTTTAACCCGCGAATCAGACGATTTTAAACTGAATTTAAAAAAGTTATCGCTTGATTCTCAAATCGTTTTACGAATTATAAAAATCGGGGTTCCCGCTGGCGTTCAAGGAATAATTTTTTCGCTTTCAAATATGGTAATTCAAACCAGTGTAAACTCGTTCGGAAAAATCGCAATTGCCGGAAACAGTGCCGCCCAGAGTCTTGAAGGTTTTGTTTACATTACGATGAACAGTGTGGCTCAAGGAACGCTTACTTTTACTTCTCAAAATTTGGGGGCAAAAAAATTTGAAAGGATTAAAAAAGTTGCTCTCTATTCTCAATTGATAGCGTTTTCATTCGGTATGATTTTAGGAAATTCAATTTACTTTTTTGGAGAAAAATTTTTATCCTTTTACACGAACAATCCCGAAGCGATTAGTGTGGGCCTTTTACGATTAAGTTACATTTGCACAACTTACGGATTTTGCGGAATTATGGACTGCACTGCAAATTTAATTCGTGCTTTAGGCCACAGTATGACGCCAATGCTGATTACGCTTTTTGGGGCGTGTGGTTTTCGAATCATCTGGATTTTCACGGTTTTTAGAATTGAAAAATATCACACTCTCGACAGCATTTACATTTCTTACTTTTTCAGTTGGACTCTAACTTATTTAATTTTATTAATCTGTTTTTATTTTATTTTTAAACGCTTGAAAAAAAATATTTAAATCTTTAAGATTTTTGTATGACAGACGAACAGAAAAAAGTTTTATTTTTAGAAATCGATGGGCTTTTACAGATTTACAAAAGTTTTTGCCCGATTACAAATGACGGTTTTTCAATTGAAAAAGTAAAAGCAACTTACACCGAAATGATTCAGTTTATTGTAAAAAATCAAAATGAACAGGAAAATTTATTAAATTATTTAAATACAACTGATTTTTTTAAGGCCCCAGCTTCAACTCGTTTTCACGGCGATTTTGAATCAGGATTGTGCGTTCACACTTTGCAGGTAATTTATCAAGCGTTAAAATTTGCAAAAGTTTTTTTAACAGATTTTTTTGAATCTAAAATGGCGCAAAAGTTTGAATTTTCTGCGGAAGATATTTTTATTTCTGCGTTATGCCACGATTTTTGCAAAGTAAATTCTTACGAAATCAGTTTTAGAAATACAAAAGATGTCCTTGGAAACTGGGTAAAAAAATCTTTTTTTAAAACAAAAGATGATTTGCGTTCTTTGGGCCACGGAAATGAATCAGTTTTAATTATGATTTCGTTAATGCCTTCTTTCATAAAAAGGCGTGCCGTTTTGGAAGCCGTTAGCCGCCATATGGGATTTTCAGATTTAACTGACACTGAACGATTGAATTATTCAAATTTTTTACAGAATCCGCTTGTTTTACTTTTGCAAATTGCAGATCAAACTGCGGCTGCCTGGTACGACAATTAATTTTGCAAAATATCGAGCAAATGGCTTGAACTTCCGAGTAATTCAGGCCGTTCGCAAATGCTTAAAACATAATCTTTAAAATAGTCAAATTCTTCTTCGGTTAAGGCATTGATTTCTTTTCGAAAATAGTCGGCAGGTCCATCTGGGGCAACAATTTTTATTCGCTTTGAAAAAGTTTTTTGATTTATAAGATTTATGTCTTCGAGGCGAACATAATTATACAAATCGTTTTCGCTAAAAATTCCGTGAAAATCTGAAGTGAGCGTTTTTTCATTTATACATTTTAAAATATTTTTTTCTTTAAAACAGTAG
>CAVHIX010000234.1:0-2760 GCA_963636135.1 Anaerovoracaceae bacterium | reverse complement strand
TATTTGAAATTCCGCTCAAAATTTTTGAATCAGTTTCTTCTTCTTTTTGAAGATCAATTTTTTCCTGAAAATCTTCAAGGGCATTTTCGTTCTCTTTTAAACTTTCAAGGAAATCAGCCAAATTTTCATTGTTTGTATCGATTGTTCGCGCAAAATTCGACTCAAGCACACCTTTTGAATCAGTGTAAATTAAATCAAAATAAGTAATCGGGCCAAACTCAAAAGTCCATTTTATGTGCAAAAGCCGAACTGAAAAATCCCGTGGCAAATTTGAAAATTCATTATAAACCGAAGATTTTGCATTTTTCGTCACCTGAAATATTACAAAATCCCTGAAAAAATTTTTTGAAATTTGAGTTTTGCTTAAATTTGAGGCCTGTGAAAAAATTAAACTTTGAGAAAAAATTAAAATCAGAAAGAAAAAAATTTTTTTATTCAAATTACAAACCTAAAAATTCGTTTACATATTTTTCTGAATCAAATTTACAAATGTCGTCGTATTTTTCGCCATTGCAGACAAACGCAAACGGAATATTTAATTCTTTTCCGATTGAAATTGCAATTCCACCTTTTGCCGTTGAATCGTATTTTGTTAAAATTATTGCATCAACGCCAACCGCTTCGTTAAAAACTTCTGCCTGACGCAACGCATTTTGCCCAGTCGTTGAATCTATTACCAAAATCCGCTTATACATTCCGCTAGTTGCTTTTTCCGTACAGATTTTGTGAATTTTTTGCAATTCGCGAACAAGATTTTCTTTATTATGAAGACGGCCCGCAGTGTCAGCCAAAACAAGCCCTTCCCCTTTTGAAGAACAAGCCGTTGCCGCATCAAAAATAACCGCTGCCGGATCCGAACCATGCTGATGAGACACAACGCGTAAATCAATTTTTTGCCCGTGTAAAGCCAGCTGTTCAATAGCCGCCGCCCTAAAAGTATCCGCACTCGCAAGAATTATATTTTCATTTTTTTGATCTTTAAAATATTTTGCAAGTTTTGCGACTGTCGTAGTTTTTCCAACGCCATTTACACCCAAAACCATCCAAATATTCGTGCCATTTTTCTGAATTTCAAGCGAAGTAGATTTTACATATTGAAGAATAATATTTTTTAATTCCAAAAGAATTTGTTTTTCATCCTGAATATGATTTTTTTTACAAATTTCTTCCAACTGCTCCGTGATTTCAAAAGCAGTTTTCGCGCCAACATCGCCTTCAATCAAATTATCCGTTAATTCTTCAAAAAATTCTTCATCAAATTTTTTAAATGAAAAAAGATTTTTTATTTTTTGAGCAAAACTGATTTTTGCCATATTTCCCCCATTTTTATTCCATTTTATCTGAATTTATAATTTCTGTCTTTATTTCTAGATTTTGTTCTTTTTCTTCTGAATTTTGAGTATCTTTTTCGTTTTCTTTGGATTTTAAATTCTCTTCTTCAATTTTTTTAGTTTCTTTTTCTTTTAAAATCGCCTGTTTTTCAATATATTGCTTGTCTTTTTTTTCTAACTTTTTTGCTTCCCTTGGGCTCAATTTTGAAGCTTTTACAGGCAAAACAGAATTTGCCGCAACAAGATAGCGAACCAATTCATAAATAAAAAGGCCCCCCGCCGCAATCGAAACGCCCATCGAAACATTTGTAGCAGTTTGCCAGGTTCTCGCCTGATCCAAATCAATACTCGTGCCATTTTTTTGAGCCATAACAAACGAATTGTAATTTCCGTAACAGAAAAAATACGGCATAAGCGAAATAATGAGCATACTGTAGGAACCATACATCGCTTTTCGGCGTTTATCGATATATTTGCTTCGATCAAAAGTTTTTAAATTCGCTTTTAAAGAAAGATTATCGACCAAAAGTTTTTCAGAAATATAAAAATCTGCGGAAGTCCCGTCCGTATTTATAAAATGCCCCAAAACATTTTTATTATTAACCGAAATTTGGGAATAAGGCTCTTCAGCTGAAATTTTCCCGGAAAAAACGCCATTTGCAAAAACATTTCCTTCATAAACATTTTTAAAACGAAGATTCACAACGCTCGGACTTTTTGGGGTAAGCTCAACATCGACTTTAAAATTTCTGTTCCCGTTAAAATTATACGAAAGAGACACTGAATTATAATCTTTTGCAGAAAAATTCAAAGTATGAACGCCACTTGAAAGCACAATATTTTCAAAATTATTATTTCCGTAAACGACATTATCAATCAAAAGAACGCAGGATTTTTTTACTTCCGGCGGATTTACTTCAACCGAAATCTGAACTGGAATGCTATCCGTAAGTTTTGGATTTATTCTGTTTGCAAGATTTTGTGCAAGACCATTTAATTCCGAAATTGAACCTACATCCGTTGCATAACCGATTACTTTCCCACCAGGATAATTATAAAGCGCCACAGAAACCGAAATAAAATCTTCATAAGAAGTAATTTTTCCGGTGATTAAACAATTTATTTTTGCATTTACAAGTTTTAACTGAATATCTTCAAGGGAATAATCAGTTTGCAAAGTAGAATTCAATTCCGTATACAATTTTCTAAAATCATTTTGATAAAGCGAAACATTTTCAATAATCGGGGCCTCGTATTTTCCAAAAAAATTTTTAAAATAATTTGTTCGTTCAACTATAGTTTCACCATTTTCACGCCGTTTTCGAATATTTTCTTCAGTTTCGATTTTTGTTTTATATTCTGATTTTACTTTATCTTCCTGTTTTAGATTTTTTGCAATTTTTTCTTTAATCTGCTTAATATTTTTTTC
>CAVHIX010000233.1:0-2775 GCA_963636135.1 Anaerovoracaceae bacterium | reverse complement strand
ATTTATTTTTTTCAGGGCAGTTTAATTTAAGTGAAAACATAATTTTGCACACTGATCTTTCCGTAGAAACTTCAGATTTATTAACGGGGCAGATTTTTAAATCTACTGATGCAAAATTCCGCATTGACGAACTTTCAATCGTTTTTAGAAAACAGTTTGGGAACATTACAAATTATTTAAGCGCATTCGCAGGAACATACGAACCAATCGGATCAGACATTTTTTTACGCCGCCAGTTTGGAATTAAACCTATCGTTTCAAAAATTACAAATACTTGGCAGGGAATCAAAGGTTCAGTTTTAAACTCGCATTTTGGTTTTGGTGGCGCCGACACGATTCAAGTTTCAGATCAACCTTTGGCATTCGGACTTTACGCCTATGTAAATCAGGAATTAGACGATTGCTATGTTTTAAATGCCGATTTTCGTTTTGCATGCGTTTACAGATATTTTACATTTGACGCAACTGCTGGAGTGGGTCTTCCTTTAATCAACAACAGTAAAGTGAACGACAGCCTTGTAAGCATTGAAAAAATTTATTGGCGTGCGGGAGCAAATATGCTCATCGGAAACTCGGAAACCACTTCCCTTTTTATTCAGGCAGGGATTTCGGATATTCCGTTTTCAAAACAAGATACTTCATTTAAAATCAACCAAGAGACGACTTATCTTTTGTTTGAACCACGATTCAATTTCAGAACTTTTAAAACTGATTTAACAATTTTTAATCTTCCAAAAGAAACAATCCGCGATTTTATTTTTATAGAAGATACTTTGGGCATAAATTTAAATATTTATACCGATAATTTGTATCTTTCAAATCACGCGTTTACATTCGGCGTTCATACAACACTTTCTTTTGCAGATAAAACTTTTGCCGACTTAAAATATTTAAAAAGCCTTTTTGACGATTATTCCGTTATAATTTCGCCATACACAACATTTAAATTTATCACAGGCGAACTCAATTTAATGATGCAGACAAGAATTTCTGACATTATAAACGGTCATTTTGCACGGGCATTCAGCGTTAATATCGGATTTAAAACTTTGTTTTAAAAAAAATTGACTTAAAGTAAAAAGATATGGTATATTAAAAAAGAAGGAAATGCCCAAACATCGGGTTATCTCCACAATTTGGTTAATAGCCGCCACGTGGTTCAAACAGGGGTGGCTATATTTTTTTAACTCTACTTACTTTTCTTTAATCAACAATTAAAATTCCAGTTTTGAAAGTCGTTCGCAGGCTTCATTTACATCTTCGTGGTGGCCGAACGAACTAAAGCGGATAAAACTTTCGCCGCTAGGGCCAAAGCCAGAACCTGGAGTTGTTACGATACGGCATTTATCCAAAATGTAGTCAAAAACTTCCCAGCTTTTTCTGCCAGGGAATTTTACCCAAACGTATGGGCTGTTTCCTGTGTAATAAATTTCAACGCCGATTCTCTTAAAGTTTTCGCCGCCCAATGTTTCCTGAATCTTTTTTGCGTTTTCAAGGTAGTAGTCAATTACATCTTTCATTGCCTTAAGGCCTTCGTCTTCAAGGCAAGCAAGACCGCCAGCCTGAGCAACATTTGACGCACCATTAAAAAGCGTTGTCATTACGCGGTTCCAGTCTTTATTCACACTTGAACCATCAGCAAATTTTAATTCTTTTGGAACAATTGACCAGCCCAAACGAACACCAGTAAAGCCCGCAGGTTTACTAAAAGAATTAATTTCGATTGAGCAAGTTCGGCTTCCTTCAATTTCAAAAATTGTTTTTGGAAGATTTTCGTCGCGGATAAATTCACGGTAAGCAGCATCGTAAATAATGATACAGCCGTTTGCATTTGCAAAATCTACAAGGTGTTTTAAATCTTCTTTTGTTGCACACGCACCTGTAGGATTATTTGGAGAACAGAAATAAATCAAACTGTTCTTTTTAATTTTTGATAAATCCGGGAAAAAGTTATTTTCCGGTGTACAAGGCATATAAGTTACACCTTTGTAGCCGTTTCCGTTATTTTTACCGGCAGCACCAACGATTACAGAACCGTCAACATAAACTGGATAAGCTGGATCCTGCACTGCAATTTTTACTTTTGAACCAAAAAGAGTTTGAATTCGGGCAATGTCGCATTTTGCCCCGTCAGAAATAAAAACTTCATCGGCAGTTGCCATTCCTTTGTACCAAACATCAGCGATTTTTGCACGCAAGGTAGAATTTCCCTGTTCGTCGCCGTAACCTGAATAACCTTCCTTTGTAGAAAGGACCATAGAATAATCTGCCATAGCCTTTGCAATACAAAGCGGAAGCGGTTCTGTTGTGTTTCCGATACTTAAACTAATTATTTTTGCATCCGGGTGCTTTTCCTGATATTCGCGTCTTCGGCGAGCAACTTCCGGGAAAAGATATCCAGCAGTAAGATTTTTAAAACCATCGTTTCTTTTAATCATTTTTTCACCTTTATTTTTCTTTCATTCTAAAATAAAAACGAAAAAAAATATATATAAAAATCTATAGAAAAATTTGAAATTCTGGAAAAGTGATTTATAATAGAAGAAATTAAACAATAGGGGTTGCTTTATGGCTAAAAAAGGAAAAGACTATTTTGGACTTTCTAGAATCGTAAGTGTTATTCTAGCATTAATTCCTGTAACATCATTCTTCTGCGGAATCATTACTCGTTTTCAAGAAAAAAAATATGTTGCCGGAATTTTAAGAATTTTCTTAGGCTGGAACATTATCTGGGTTTTGGACTTCCTTTTAGTTCTATTCAAAGGAAAAATCTTA
>CAVHIX010000232.1:0-2793 GCA_963636135.1 Anaerovoracaceae bacterium | reverse complement strand
TCTGTAACAGGGGCAACAGTGATTGCAGAACCTTTTTCTTTCACAGTTTTTATACACTCAGAAATCACAGATTCATTTATAAACGGTCGCACACCATCATGAATAAGAATTACAGACTCATCCGTTGCAAATTCTTTAATAGCCACAAGACCGTTATAAATAGATTCTTGCCCACTTGATCCTCCAGCCACAATTTTTTTTACTTTGTTAATTTCATATTTATCAAGAATTTTTTGTAAATAAGGAATCCAACTTTCTTTGCACACGACAACTATTCCATCAATTTCTAGATGATTCTGAAAATTCTCCAACACATAAACAATCAGTTCTTTTCCATAAAATTGCAAAAACTGCTTGGGACGACTTTTTGAATTCATTCTAGCCCCAGAGCCACCTGCGAAAATCAATGCTATATTCATTTCCACTAAATCTTCCTTAAAAATTTATTTTCTTCCCACACATTTTTACTTTTAAAGAAATTCAATTCCGCCTTCACAAAAACAAACTTTGCAAAGGTTCTTTTTAGAAGATTTTTAATATTTTAGAAATGAATAATTTTTTGACAGTCAAAAAACTGTTTTACAAGAATAGAAACAAGAATCTTGCTCAAAACGAACATCGCAAACAGATGCTGAAACAAGTCCAGCATGACAAGGTTTGTTAATTCAACAGAACACAAGACAACATTTCATCAAGATTTTTCTCTCATTATCCACACCCTGTGGAATGGCCGTAATTGCATCTGTGGATAGCCCGTAATTGTGTCTGTGGATAATACGCACTTTCCACAAGCAAAAAACTTACAAGAGTTATACTTTAAAATATATTCTTCCTCAAAAATTAAAAATCTCCTTCCCTAAAAATAAAAATGTCAAAGAACACCGTAAAAATTGCTTTGCAATTTTTACTTACCTAGTTTTTGCAATGCAAAAACTAGAAATTATTTTTTTCAAATTTCTACTTATCTAAAATCTCTCTTAGAATCTTCTTATTCATCTCCCGCCGTTCCCCATCAAACCACCAGCCGTATTTTCCAAAATACTTGAATGCACTTTTTATGTGGCAAATAAGCATTTTTCGGCTTTTGTAGCTTTCTTTTGCGTGGTCGTGAATAATCTGAACGCCTGGAAAATACAAAGTTTTTGAAACACGATGAAGTCTGCGGATTAAATCAAAATCTTCAAAATACATAAAAAATCTTTCGTCAAAGAAAATATTATTTTGTGCAAGAACTGAAAGCCGCATAAACATAAAACAGCCTGAAAGGCACGGCGGATTCATCACTTTGTCGTAGCCACTCTGCTTTAAGCAATACCTGTCGTCTTTTTGTAAAGTCCATTTTGTTTTTGGCAAAAATCTGCGGAAAATTAAATCAGAAGGAGTAGGCAAAAGTTTACACAAATATTGAATTTCTCCGTTCGGGTAAACCACTTTCGGTAAAACATAGCCCGCATCCTGATTCTGATTCATAAAATCAATCAAAGAAGGCAAAACATTTTTTTCAAACCGAATGTCCGGGTTCAAAACAACATGATAAACCGCCCCATTTTCAATCGCTTCGTAAAGAGCAAGGTTGTGTCCGTCGCCGTAACCTAAGTTTTCGTTGTGAATATAGCGGATTTTCGTTTTTTCACCCTTAAACTCGTCCTGCAAAATACGCCATTTATCGCTCGGAGAATTATCGATTATAAAAAGCGTATCCACACAACCCGAATCAAAAACAGATTTTAAAACAGCGTCAATCTGAGTTCGTGAAGTTTTATACAAAACAATCGATGCAGTTAAAGTCATTTCCTCACCTCCGACTTTTGTTCGCACTGAACTTCTACTTTTTTATAAAACAATCTTTTCTGCAAAGTTTCCAACAAATACGCACACAAAAACGACAGTCCAAGCACAGAAAGAATTGCAAAAATCGGTTTTACGCTAAAAAGTCCGCACCAAATAAAACACATCGCAATCGGATAATGAACTAAATAAATGCTGTATGAAAAATCAGTTTTTCGCCCAATATTATTAAAAATCTTTAAGTGAGTGCCCAAAAACATTACGCAAACGGTAAGACAAATCGGCATTAAAAAAGAAGAAACAACCGGAATATTAAAAATTCTTAAAACTCCAACTAAAACTAAAGACGGAACAAAAGCGATTTTTAAAAGAGAAAAAAGTTTTTCGCCAAACAGGGCAAACGCCATTCCGCTTACAAAATATGACAAAAATGCCGGAAACTGATTATTCAATGCAGAAGGCAAAAATGTTTTTTCAGTTACAAACGGCATAAGCACCTCGTATAAAACGGAAAAAACATACAACGCCAAAAGGACGATACAGTTGTACCCCCCCCCGTTATTTTTAAAAGAAAGTTTTCTAGCCAGCAAAATCACAATCGGAAGCACAATATAAAACGCAAGTTCAATTTTTATAGTCCACAAACTGCCGTTCACGCTGCCAGAAAGAGCAAGACCTTCAAAAACACCAGGAAGATTTGGATGAATAAAATTAAGAGTAAAAATATTTGCAAAAAGATATTTATAAAATCCGCTGTTACAAAAATATTCTTTAAAACCCAAAGACGAAAAATTAAAAAGCAGAACTGCCGACAAAATCACAACCAGCCAATATTGTGGCAAAATCTTTTTTGCACGCTTAAAAAAATAATTTTTAATAGAAGAACTTTTACAAAATGAAAGCGTAACCCAAAATCCACTTAAAATAAAAAATACATTTACCGCAATTCCGCGAAGATTTAAACACGGAAGATTTACGCCACTTAAAACAACGCAGTGCTCATAC
>CAVHIX010000231.1:0-2797 GCA_963636135.1 Anaerovoracaceae bacterium | reverse complement strand
TTTTGATTTCGTGTTCTTCTTGAGTTATTTTATCAACAACTTTTTCTTCAGGCTCTTTTTCATCTTCAACAACTGAATAAAATTTCTGTGAAAATTCTTTTACAAAATCTTCATTGTTTTCTTTTGCAACCGTTGAATACGGATACCATACTCCGCCGTATTTTGTAGTAAATCTATAACCATTCTGTTTTAAAATATTTCGTTCATTTACACTTGGAATTTCTGAAAAACGTAAATTTTTTGTTCCGTAATCTTTATTATCAAAAATTTCTAATTTCATTTTTATCGCTCCATTGAAAATGTTTTTTCGTATTTTGGCTTTTGATTTAATCCGAGTTCTTTTTCCCGATTCTGAACTAATACAACTGCTTTTTTATCTGCGTCAAATAAAATCTGGTGCAAAGTCTGAATATTTAAATCCGGTTTATCTCTTAAATTCCGATTTGATTCATTTTTGCAAACTAAAGTAAATTGTCTTTTAAAATCCTCTGCGACATCTTTTTCAACTTCAACTTTTGCCCCACTTCTACACGCTGCAAGATATGAAGGCAAATAATCTTCAACAGAATTGATTTTAAAAACTTCACCTTTCAGTTTTGATTGCCTATTGATTTTTGCATTTTCTAAAACTTTTTTAGGGTGCTGCAACTGTTCAGCAAAAAAATACATTGCGTGGTGATATTCACCGTCTGCCGTCTGAAAGTTGTAACTTAATCCTTTTTCTTTTGCTTTAATCTGAGTTTTAAATCTATTTGCGGTTTTCCAGGTACAAACGACATCGCTTTCATAACCGTTATTTTTACGAATTATCTGAGCTGGAATTAAATCTTTTGCATTAAGAATAAATCCTGTACTTGCGTTATAAATTGCGTGTGGAGTAATTACACCGTTTTTATCCGGAAATAATGGGCAGAAATTATCTTCAATTCCTTTTAAAATAAGTTCCGCTATCTTTTTTGGAACATAAAGACCGACCCATTGGTCATCTGTAGGTTTTAATATTGGCTGGCTATTTGTTGTTTCTTGCATTTTTAATGCCCCCTTATACTCAAAAACTTAAAACAAGGAGTTCCGAATTAAGTTTTTAAAATTTAAATTTTCTTTTTCATTTTAAAATATTGCATTAATTACAATTTGTAGTTATTATTACATAAGTTTACATTTATGTAAATATGTAAATAAATAATTTTGTATTAAATTAATTTAAAGTTACACTGTATTTAAAATGAGATACAACATTACTGTCAGCGTTCCGTATTCTAAAAAAATGCCATATACGCTCTACGCAAAAGGATTTTTACTTGAAATTCCGCATATCGATAAAAATGGCGATTTTGTCCATTTCAAATATGGAGGAGGAAGCGTAATTGTTCTTTTTTACACATTTAAACAATTCAGAAGGGCTTATATTGTAACCTGCTGGGAATCGGAAAAAGACGGCGAAGGGATTTTTCTTCCGGGAATAAATGAAAAACTCTGCTTAATTTTTACCGCTCGAGGAAGAAAAGTTGACCACTTAAAAAGGTCAATCTGGCTTTTAACTCAGGAAGATGAATACAAAGTTTTTAAAATGCCTTTAATCTTCTGGTATAGACTTTCGTATTTAATTCAGTTTGAACAGGCAAAAAAATCAGATGTAATGTATTTGTACGAAAAATTTTCAAGGAAAACAAAATGAACATAACAAAAGAAATTTTAGACTGGCAAAATATTTCCTCAATCATCATTAAAAAAAATCAAATTGACATAATGAGTTTTCTTACAAAATCAAATAACAAAAAATGGACTTTAGCATTTTTACAGAAACAGGAATTTTTCAAAAATGAAAAAATTACAATTCAGCTCAATTTTATAAATTCTGAAAGTGAAGATTTCAACGCCTTAATTTTAGAATCCGGCGAAGATTACTGCGATATAAAAATTATCCCGAAAACAATGAAAAGAAATTCCTTTATTTTTTATGAAACTTTAATCGAACTTGAAGAAAAATATTTAAAATACGGCAGAAGAAAAGAAGAACGAATGGAAATCGGAAAACGCAATGCAAAAATCTTTGGACTAGATAAACCACAACAGACAATTTTTGTAAATGAAATTAAAAAACAACAGCCTTGTGCAATCGTTGACGCAAGCATACACGGAATTTGCATTATTACCCCATTTTCTGATTCTAGATTAAAAGAATGCGACAGTTTTAATCTCTTTTTGACATTTGAAAACCCAAAACAAAATATTTTATTAAGACTGCATAAAGTTCACACACAATTAAAAAAAACTAACAACAAAGTTTATGCAAAAATTTCGTGTCAACTTTTAGAACCGATTCATTTTGCCTGGAAAGACAGAGTTATTAATTTAATTAAAAATAAAACACTTTAATAAAAGTAAAATTTTCAATATAGTTTCAGTTAGTAAATATTATATTTACTACGGAAGGAAATAATATGTTAAAACAATTACCAGAAAGAATCACTTATGCTCAACAAAAAATCATAAAACTAATCGAAGATAGAAAATTAAGAAAATGGTGTTTAGAAAACAATCTCATTCATTCAACAGTTTACAAATTTGGAACCGGCGAAAAATTACCGTCTTATCCGATTGTTAAGACAATGTCGCATTTAATCGCCCCTATTGAATGGCTCTTTTATACAGATGAAGAATTGCCTTATAAACCTAAAACAGTTTTACCTTTAGACGATAAAACTGAATGTAAATTCATTGCTGAAAACAAGAAAAAATTTAGAGAAATTGCAAAAAAATATAATTTAACCGAACTTCAAGCATACAATATAAT
>CAVHIX010000230.1:0-2840 GCA_963636135.1 Anaerovoracaceae bacterium | reverse complement strand
ATCCATATGAGTTATGGATTATCTTACAAGGGAAGTAAAAATAAAATTTAACAGTTAGAACTGTTTTAATAAATAATTTGTAAGTATATTGACAAATACAAATAACCCTGTTATTATATGATTATCAAGGGTTTAACCTTTGAAATCTTAATAAAAGGAGTAAAGTTATGCAGGAAAGTAACAAAAAGAAAATCCGAAAAGCAATAGCAGTGCTTATTCGGATTTGTTACGATATCCTAATCGGTGTGATTGTTTACTTAATTTGTAAACAGTTCTAACCGTACGGGGACAAGTCAAGTTTTATATACCGCTAAAACTTGACTTTATACTCATAACTTTACTTCTAGGGGGCGAAAATGTCAACAAAACAAAAGGTTTTTTTATTTATCGGCGGATTAATTTTTGACGCAATTTTAACGGGTGGAACAGTTTTCCTTTTAATTAAAATTTTTGGAGTGTAAAAAATGGAAACTGAAAAAAAATATTCAGGTTATGGTTATCACGGTGGCGGGAGAAAAAAACTTTCCGAAAGTGGAAGGATACAAGTTCAGTTTTCTTTACAACAAAATGAAGTTGATTTAATAAAAGAAGAAGCGAAAAAAGCGGAATTGAATAACAGTCGTTTTGTTGTTGAATGCGTCAAGTTTTATGTAGAAAATCATAAATAAAAAAAATAACCTTCTGATAATTTGGCACTGGCGTTTTGCTAGTGCCTTTTTTCTTTTTTTGACTATATCAAAAAAGGAAAATAAAAAATGATTTTTGATAAAATATTTAAACGAACTAAAAATAATGCACAGATTCAGCCCCGAAATAGTTTCACGAAAAGAAAGACCTGCTTTTGATTGTAAAAAATCATATAAAAAGATAAAAAAATAAAAAACATTTGCAATACGTATTAAATACGTGTATAATAGAATATAGGAGGTAGGAATGACAAAGCTCGAGCTAGAACGAAAGTTTAAAAAAGCTGGGTGGAAAATTGTTCATGGTGCAAATCACGATAAAGCAATTTCTCCAGACGGTAAAAAAACAATTCCTATTCCAAGGCATAAGGGCGATATTAAAAAAGGCCTTGCCCTTGCCATATTAAAAGATGCTGAACTTTTATAAAACAGCATTGGGGCGAAAGTCCCATTTTAAGGGGTTTTATATGAAATACGTTTATCCGGTAATTTTTGAAAATGCAGAAGAAGGCGGTTATATTGTAAAGGTTCCTGATATTCCTTATTGTTACACACAAGGCGATAATATGGCAGACGCTTTAATAATGGCACAAGATGTAATCGGAATGACACTTTCAGATTATGAAGATGAAAATAAAGAAATTCCTAAACCTTCGGAAATAAAAGAAATTGAAAAAAATACAAATGGGATTGTTTCTTTAGTTGTTGCTGATACAACAGAATGGCGTCAATCTGTTGATAATAAAATTGTAAAAAAAACATTATCTTTGCCGTCTTGGTTAAATAAAAAAGCTGAAAAAATGTCAATTAATTTCAGTCAAACATTACAAGAAGCTTTATGCCAAAAATTAGGTGTAATTTTATAATTTATAGAATAACGATATCCTAACATAGGAGTGTCAAAATGAAAATTGATTATTTTTTAATTTTGGGAATTGGTTTAATAATATTTAATACATTAAAAGTTTTTGGAGTTTTATAATGCTTACAGTAAGAACACAAAAAGGCGGAAAGCGTGAAGGTGCAGGGCGTCCAATTGTTGGAGCGACTAAAAAGTCAATAAATATGTCTTTTAGAATTTCTCCAGAAGAAAAGGCCTTAATTGACGAAAAGGCCCGCCTTGCTGGAAAAACAACTTCACAATTTATTATTGAAACTGTATTAAACAGTTAGTTTTCAAAGCCCGCTATTTTGGCGGGTTTTTTATTTTAAACCAATTTTACAAAATCCGAAATAAAATGCCCGCCGACTAAAAAAATCCTTAAAAATTTGTTATTTTTTTGTGTATTTTTTCAAAAAAAGTTAGCATTTGCTATTGACGAGAAAATACGGGGGGGGGTATAATTTTTATTGGTCTTCTGTGTGAAGATAAATAAAAAGTTTTTGAGGAGATTTTAAAATGCTTAAAATCAAAAATGTGGCTATTGTCGCAATTTTGGCAATTCTTATGTTGTTTTCAAACACAAGCTGCCAATACGAATCATCTGCAACTGGCGATGTTTCGAACAATGTAAAGCTTCAGGATGGACGCCCTGTTCCATCTACAGACACTTCGTCTGATTCTACTGATGATTCAGGTACTGAAGATAGTGACGGCGGAGATGAAGACGATTCTGGTAGCGGTTCAGGCTCTGGCAGTGGAAGTGGTTCAGGTTCTGGTAGCGGAAGCGGATCAGGTTCTGGAAGTGGTAGTGGATCAGGCTCTGGCAGTGGTAGTGGAACTGATTCTGGCGACACTGAATATACAGGAACAGTTTACACAGTCGTTTATGGAAGTGAGACTGTTATGGAAAATCTTCCAGAATCTTTAATTTCATCTATGGCAACTATGTATGGTTTAGTAGAAGGTACAGATTATTCAATTGATACTGATTCTAAAACGATTATTCTTACAGATTCTGGATATGCAAAAATTCCATCTAGTGGCGGAACTGATTCTGAAGATACTGAATATACGGGAACAGTTTACACAGTTTATTATGGTACAGAAATGATTGAAACTCTTCCAGAATCAGAATTGCAAACTTTTGCAGAGGGTTTTACAGAAAACGAAGATTATACAATTGATACTGATTCCAAAACAATTACTCTTACAGATGCTGGCTATGAAAAATATCAAAATTTTAAGAAGCTATATGGAGATACTTATACAGC
>CAVHIX010000229.1:0-2854 GCA_963636135.1 Anaerovoracaceae bacterium | reverse complement strand
GACTTAAATTTTGGGGTAAAAGATTTAAGTAATCTTCTTTTGTTTTAAAAATCTTTTTTTCGTTTATTTCTAGTAATTTTTTGTCGATTTTTTGCCAGTCTTTTTTAAATCTTCTTCTTTTATTTTCAGACTGTAATTTTTCTTTTGTTTTTAAACGGATTTCAAGTGTTTTTACGAATAATACTTCGAGGGTGAAATTTTTGTGGAGCAAAACGGGGTAGAGGCCTGTTAATTCTTTAAAAAGTGAATAAATTGTCTGTTTTTTGGGGCTTTTCCGTTTTGAAATGATGTTTTCGTTTTCGTCCTGGGTTTGAATTGTTTTTTCAGTTACAAGCGGATATACGATTTTGCAAAATCTTCCTTTTTTTAGGGCATTTGAAATTTTGGGGGTGAGTTTTGAAAGATTTTGTGTTTGAATTTCAATTACTTTTTCGTCTGGGGTAAAAATATCGTAGATTACGCCGTCTTTTTCAACTTCAATTTGGGCATTTTCGTTCTGTGCGTACAAATTTTTTAGCGTTCTATGAAGATGGGTTTCTTTGTAGGTGTTTATCATTTTTTTTCTAGTGTTTGTTATTTTGAAAGACGCTATTTAACTAGCATACAAAAAGATAACTATATTTTCATTGAGATTAATTTTTGAAATCAGCACAATTTTTTTTATTTTCGGCGTTTTTAGTGGTTGACTTTACTAAAATTTGAATTAAAATGTTAATTAAGTGGGAAAAAGTGGTAAAAAGTGGTAGGTAATTGATGAATTTGCTTACAGGGGAGTACAAAAATACTCTTGACGATAAAGGCAGAATTTTGTTTCCGTCTAAAATTCGTTCTGTATTAAATCAAAATGTCCTCATCGTAACGCAGGCGATTGTTGATCGTTGTCTGTGGCTTTTTACTCCTGATGAATGGGAAAGTATTTCTGCAAAAGTGATGGATAATGCTTCTCCATTTAGTGCAAAAAATCGTCTTGTAATGCGTACTTTTATTTCTCCAGCACAGGAAGTCGAATTTGACAAATCAGGAAGACTTTCAATTCCGCAAAGTTTAAGAGAATATGCTTCGCTTTCAAAAGATTGCGTTTTATTGGGTGTGAATAAATATCTTGAATTATGGGATTTCGATTCTTATAACGCTTATCTTGCTGCAAACGAAGAAAATTTACTTGAAGCTAGTGAACAATTGAATTCAATCAGCTTTTAATTTGGGGGAATAATGGAAATCGTTCATACGCCGGTTTTGCTTGAAGAATGTTTAAATTTTTTGAGTCCGGTTGGTGAAAAATACGAAAATGACGCGTTAATGTGTGATTCGACCTTGGGCGAAGGTGGGCACACTAATGCTTTTTTGTCTAAATTCCCAAATTTGAGTGTAATTGGCCTTGATGCGGATTCTGTAATTCAGGAACGGGCGAAAATGCGACTTTCTGGATTTGGAGAGAGGATTCATTTTTATAACGGCTGGTTCAGTGATTTTTACGCAAATTATCCTTCAGAATATAGAAAACCCGATATTATTTTGTTCGATTTAGGAATTTCTGTTTTTCATTATGAAAAATCTGGACGGGGCTTTTCTTTTAGATACGATGAAGAACTCGATATGAGATTAAATTCTGCGGAAGATGTTAGCGCGTCTTCGATTGTAAATAATTATTCTGAAGAGGATTTGGCAAATCTTATTTATTTGTATGGCGAAGAAAAATTTAGTCGAAGAATTGCAAAGGCAATCTGTACTGCCCGCGAAGGTGGAAAAATTGAAAGTTCGAAAACTTTGGCTGAAATAATTTATGATTGTGTGCCTTCTTCATATCGGTATGGACCAATTCATCCGGCGACAAGGACTTTTCAGGCTTTGCGAATTGCGGTAAACGGTGAGCTAAAACGACTTCCTCTTTCGCTTCATAATGCGTTTAATTGTTTAAATGTTGGCGGAAAAATGGGTGTTATAACTTTTCATTCGCTTGAAGACAGAATCGTAAAAAATTATTTTAGAAATTTGGGAAAAGATTGCGTTTGCCCTCCGGAAGTTGCTCAATGTAAATGCGGCGGAAAACGATGTGCAGAAATTTTAACTCGAAAACCGGTTTGTCCGACTCAGGAAGAAATAAAAATGAATTCTCCTTCAAGAAGTGCAAAATTGCGCGTTGTAAAAAAATTGCGTGACGCGACAAGTGCTCATTTAATCGGCGTGGAGGGATTTTAATGAAAATAAAAACAAAAGTTTTTTTTCAGATTTTATTTATCGTTCTGCTTGCGTTGATGATTCCGGGACTTTTGATAATTTATGGATTTCAGGCAAAAAAATATTCGACTTTGTATGAAGATGTCGTGGGCCTTGAAAAAAAACAGGAACAATTGATTGAGCAGAATAAAAAATTAATCAGCGATATAAGTTTGGTTTCGAATTCTGATGAAATTGAACGAAAAGCAAATGAAGAATTGAATATGCACAAAGCTGAAAAAGAAGAAATTGTGCGTGTTGAAATGGCTGTAAAATAAGGTTTTTGGGTGGGAAAAATGAATAATTTTAGTGAAAAATCTTTGCTTTCTCTTGAAAAGTTTCTTTCGTCTTGTGATGGAAAGTTAGTTTTGGAAAAGAACGCCCAGAATTTTTATTTTTGTGATGTTCAAACTGATTCTCGAAATGTGAAAAATGGCACTTTGTTCGTTCCGCTTGTTGGAAATTTTCAGAATGGGCATAAATATGTTCGGCAGAGCGTTGAAAAGGGTGCGACTGCAGTTTTTATAAATGAAAGTGAATATCAGAAAAATCCGGCGGAATACGAAAATCTTGTTCAGAATAATGAAAAACTTTGTATTATTCGGGTAAAAAACACGCTTACGGCGCTCCAAAATGC
>CAVHIX010000228.1:0-2866 GCA_963636135.1 Anaerovoracaceae bacterium | reverse complement strand
GGTTTAACAGCTGTAATTTCAATGAAAGTTCCGGAACCTGAATTTGAAGGTCAAACAAAAGAAAAGTTAGGAAATACAGAAGTTCGAACAATTGTAGATCAAATCGTAAAAGAAAAACTTACAATTTATTTTGAACAAAATCCTGCAATTTTGGAAGCGATTCTTAAAAAAGGAATTGATGAAGCAAAAGCTAGAATTGCAGCCCGAAAAGCTAAAGATAATATGCGTAAAAAAACTGGATCAGACGGATTTGGACTTCCAGAAAAATTAGCTGACTGTTCAGAAAAACATGATCCTGCTTCTTGTGAAGTTTACATTGTCGAAGGAGATTCTGCCGGTGGTTCTGCAAAAAAAGGTCGTGATCCAAAACATCAGGCTATTCTTCCTCTTTGGGGAAAAATGTTAAATGTAGAAAAAGTTCGTCCAGAAAAAGTAATGAATAATGATAAACTTGAACCTGTAATTGCTTCTTTGGGAACAGGATTTGGAAAAGATTTTAATATTGATAAATTGCGTTATCATAAAATTATTATTATGGCCGATGCCGATGTTGATGGTTCACATATTCGTACGCTTTTATTAACTTTCTTCTTTAGATATATGCCTCAACTTATTGAAAATGGTTATGTTTACCTTGCAATGCCACCGCTTTTTAAAGTTCAATTTGGTAAAAAAGAACCTGTTTATTGTTATTCAGATCAGGAACGAGATGAAGCTTTAAATGCTCTTGGTGAAAATCGAAGTAAAGCAGATGTTCAGCGTTATAAAGGTCTTGGTGAAATGGACGGAAAACAACTTTGGGAAACTACAATGGATCCTGCTCATAGAAAAATGAGAGTTGTAACAATTCCAGATGCAATAGCTGCAGATAAAATTTTTAGCGTTTGTATGGGTGAAGAAGTAGAACCTCGCCGTCAGTTTATTGAATCAAATTCAAGTTACGCTAATTTGGATATTTAAAATAATTTAAGGAAAATATATGTTAGAAGAAGTAAAAACTCCAGAAGGTGGTTCTGTAATAAAAATTCCTATTGAAGATGAAGTAAAACAAGCTTATATTGACTATTCAATGTCTGTAATTGTTCAGCGTGCTTTACCAGATGTTCGAGATGGATTAAAACCTGTTCATCGAAGAATTATGTACGCAATGGATACTTTACATCTTGCTTCTGGTGGAAAAACTAAAAAATGTGCCACAATTGTTGGTGAAGTTTTAGGCCATTATCATCCTCATGGAGATGCTTCTGTTTATGATGCTTTAGTTCGTCTTGGACAGGATTTTGCTCAACGATATACAACAGTAACTCCTCAGGGAAACTTTGGTACAATTGCCGGAGACCCTGCCGCTGCTTACCGATATACCGAAGCTAAAATGTCAAAAATCACGGAAGAAATGGTTGCCGACATTTCAAAAAATACGGTTGATATGGTGTCAAACTTTGATGACACAACAAAAGAGCCTTCAGTTCTTCCTGCAGCTTTTCCTTTTTTGCTTTGTAATGGTACAACTGGTATTGCAGTCGGAATGGCAACAAATATGCCAACTCATAATCTTCGTGAAGTTGCAAATGCAATTTCTGCCTATATTGATAATCCTGAAATTTCAATTGATGAATTGATGAATTATATTAAAGGTCCGGATTTTCCAACAGGCGGAATTATTTACGGAAGAGAAGGCATTAAAAAAGCTTATAAAACTGGTCGTGGAAAAATAACAATTCGTTCTAAATTTACAATTGAAACTGATAAACGCGGAAAAGAATCAATTGTATTTACAGAAGTTCCGTATGGTGTAAATACAACAAATATTATTCGCCGCATAAAAGAATTAAATCGTGATAAACAAATCGACGGAATTGTTGATGCAAATGATGAAACTTCTGACCGCACAGGATTAAGAATCGTTGTTGAATTAAAAAAAGGTGCTGTCACAAAACTTGTATTAAATCAACTATTTTCAAAAACAGATTTACAATCAAATTTTGGTGTAATAAATCTTGCTCTTGTTCCTCAAGAAAAAGAAGGCGAACCTCGTTATAACGAACCAGGATATTTAACTTTAAAACAAACATACTTAAAACCTGAAGTTCTAACTTTAAAACAACTTATTGAACATTTTGTAAAACATCGTGATGAAGTAATTACTCGTCGAACAATTTATGATTTAAAAGTTGCAAAACATAAGATGCATATTTTGGAAGCATTGATTACTGCAATTAATAATATTGACGAAGTAATTAAAATTATTCGTGGAAGTGAAGATACTGAACGAGCAAAATTATCTTTACAAGAACGATTCAATTTTGATGATGAACAGTCTCAGGCAATTGTTGATATGCAGCTTAAACGCCTTACTCATTTGCAGATTGAAGATTTGCAGAAAGAAATAAAGGAACTTCAGGCTTGGATTGATTATTTACAAGATTTACTTGATCATCATGAAAAAATTCTTTTAAAGATAAAAGATGATACTCAAGCACTTGCAGAAAAATATGGTGATGATCGTCGAACTGATATTGTTGCAGACGAAGTTGAACAGATTAATGTAGAAGATATGATCAAAGAAGAAGACATGGTTGTAATGATTTCTAAACTTGGTTATATGAAACGCGTTTCCATTACTCAGTATAAAAAGCAGGGTAGGGGAGGAACAGGAAGTAATAGTACAAATTTAATAGAAGATGATTATGTAAATCAACTTTTTATTGGTTCTACACATGATCATATTTTGTTTGTTACAACTGCTGGAAAAGCATATTGGATAAGAGTTCATGAAATTCCAGAATCTTCTAAAAATGCTCGCGGAACAAATATAAAGAGTTTAATTGCAATTGGTGCAGATGAAGAAATTACAACTGTTGTTACT
>CAVHIX010000227.1:0-2880 GCA_963636135.1 Anaerovoracaceae bacterium | reverse complement strand
GTCCGGAATTTTGTTCACAAGATTTAAAAAAAGAATTTAAAAACAAACAAAAAAAAGACGGTTCAAACTACGCAAATTTAATCTTATGGGTTTTAAACAAAATGGAACTAATCACTCTTTCAAGAAAAGAAAAAAATACAAAATTTTATAAAGTTAAATAAAAAAGGCCACCTTTAAGGCAGCCTCTATATAAATTACCAGTTATCAGCCATATCATCTTCGTCACGATTTTGAATATCGTACAAATCTGTTACACAACGAAGATCATCAAGATACATATAATATGTTCCACGAGAAAGCATTGGGTCACAATCAACTCTAAAACCGATTATTCTCAAACCAGGTTTATCGCCGTAGTATTCGCTTTTCTGAACAATTCCGTGTTCGCTATCAGGACTTGGAGGAACAACACAAGTAAGTTTTTTCCAACCACTGAATGCAAGACTTCCCATATAAAGTTCATAGCTTCGACCAAAGTAATCTTCAACTAAAACATAAAGTGAATGTCCCTGGTTTCTTCCGCATGCCCAAACTGAAATAGTTTTTGTAATTCCTTCAATTGCGATTGGACGCTGTGAAGTAATATAGAAAGAGTTTACACCTCGTCTAAAAAATTCAACTTTAACACCAACTACATGAGTATCATCTTCTGCATTATCGCCAGCAAGTTGTTCTTTCATTGCAGGAGCACCTTCAAACAAACGAGTTGAAATTACACCATAGTCAGAAGACATATGAACGCTCCAAGAACCTTCTCTTTCAAATTTATCAAGAGAAATTTCCTGTAAAGCCTGCATAGCAGAATCATTACCTACAGTTTCCGGATTTGGTTCGTCAATTGCACTATTCTGAGAAAATGCAAAGAAACAAGCAAAAGTTATAGCAAAAGCAACTAAAAGTTTCTTCATTATTTAGCCTCCGCAGTTGAGTTTGATGAAGAGCTTGACCCTTGAGAACCTGAATCAGCATCTCCGAAATCAGCATCTTTTAATTCGTATCCATCAAAAATATAAGACATTGAATTTGACATATATTTTAACTGATCAAAATAAATTGTAAAATCGTCTACAAATTCTGCACCATCAGAACGAACTCTAAATCCAACGAAAGTTAAATTCTGCGGGCCACTTCTTAAACGAGATTTTTGAACCATCCATCCAGGGATAGAAACTACAAGATTTTTCCAACCATTGAAACGCAAATTTCCGCATGAAACAACATGAATCTGACCATTTGCGTCACGAACGAGCATTTCCAAATAGTAAAGATAATTTGCCCCCCAAACCCAGAAATCAAAATGATCAACATGACCTATAAGTGGGATTTCATAATTTTTATCATCTTTTACAGGATAAATTTCTACCCAGTTATCACCTTTTCGATTAAATGCAGTCTGAACACCTAAAACCAATGGTTCATTTTCACTATCTTTATAGAAAGGTTTTAACGAATTTGGCATTCCCTGAAATTTTTTAATTTTTGGATAACCATCAGCAATAAAACGACTTGCATTTGTTGCCCATGTCCATTCCTGATCAGTATCAAAATTGTCAATCGTAAATGTCTCTACACTTTTTGAATTTGGCTGACTGAAAACAGGTAAACAAATAGCAAAAAGAATAGAAAGAATTACAAAGCCCTTAAAGCTCTTTTTCATGTAGAACTCCTTCATAATGTTTGCATCCTAAAAAAGAATGCCTTTAATTCTTTTATCGGAATAAAAACTAAATTTTATTACATCATTTTGATTATATTTACAACATTCCCATTTGTCAAATTGTTTTATATGGAATTTATTCAACTTTTTACTTAACTAGAATAAAAAAATAGTTTATTATAAAATCATACTCAAAAATAATAGGAGTCAATAGCAAATGTTAAGTTACAAAGAATTAGGTCTTGTAAACACAAAAGACATGTTTAAAAAAGCTATGAAAGGCGGATATGCAATTCCTGCTTTCAACTTCAATAACATGGAACAAATGCAGGCTATCATTCAGGCTTGTGTTGAAGTTAAATCACCTGTAATCCTTCAGGTTTCAAAAGGTGCTAGAGCTTATGCTGATAAGTATATTCTTCGCAACATGGCTCGCGGTGCTGTAGAATACGCTCATGAACTCGGATGTGATATTCCAATCGTATTACACCTTGATCACGGTCCAAGCTTTGAAGTTGCAAAAGACTGTATCGATAACGGATTTTCTTCTGTAATGATTGACGGTTCTGCTCTTCCATACGATGAAAATGTTGCTTTAACAAAAAAAGTTTGCGACTATGCTCACCAGTTCGATGTAACTGTAGAAGGTGAACTCGGAGTTTTAGGTGGTGTAGAAGATGATGTCGCAGCTGAAGAATCAAAATATACAAAACCAGAAGAAGTTGCTGACTTCGTTTCAAAAACTGGCGTAGATTCTCTTGCAATTTCAATCGGAACTTCACACGGACGCTGTAAATTCAGACCAGAACAGTGTACAAAAACTGCAGACGGAATTTTGGTTCCACCTCCGTTGGCATTCAATGTTCTTGAAGGCGTAGAAAAAATGATTCCTGGATTCCCAATCGTATTACACGGATCTTCTTCTGTTCCTGTAGAATATGTAAAAATCATCGAACAGTACGGCGGAAAAATCCCAGATTCAGTTGGTATCCCAGAAGAACAGCTCAGAAAAGCTGCAAAATCTGCTGTTTGCAAAATCAATATCGATTCAGATGGTCGTTTAGCTATGACTGCTGCAATCCGTAAATTCTTTGCAGAACACCCAGACAAATTCGACCCACGCGAATACTTAGGACCTGCTCGTGAAGAATTAAAGAAAATGTATATGCACAAATGTACAGATGTTCTTGGTTCTGCAGGACACGCTTTAGACTAGAAATAAC
>CAVHIX010000226.1:0-2880 GCA_963636135.1 Anaerovoracaceae bacterium | reverse complement strand
AAAATCTTGAAAACGCGCAAAATCTTTCTGGTGAAGAAATGAGCTTTTTTGATGAAAATGAAATTTCTTCTAAAAATGTAAAGGAATTTTCTCTTGATAAGGACCAGAAAATTACTGTAAAAGATTTTCGCACTGAAGAAAATGTGGAAAATGCGGAAACTGAGCAAAATCAGAAAAAAGATTTTGTAACTTCCGTAAAATTTGAAAATAATTCCTGTGAAATGCAGCTTGATTTGTCGCAAAATGCAAAAGAAAATATTTTGTCGCTCAATAACCAAACGGCTGCATCTCAAGGTTCGACATTTCAGGCGATGCTTTCAAATCAGATTCAGCAAAATGCGGGTGATTTAGTAAAAGCCGGTCAAATCGTTTTAAAAGATAATAATGTCGGTTCGATTAAATTAATTATGCATCCGGAATCGTTAGGAAATGTTAAGATTGATTTGCAAATTTCCGATAAGGTAATTACGGGAAAAATTATCGTTTCTTCGCAGGAAGCGTTAAATGCGTTTAAGGAAAGCGCTGACATTTTGAAAAATGCTTTTAATCAAAATGGATTTGAAACTTCAGGGTTTGATTTAAGTTTTCAAGGTCAGGACTCTTCTGGAAATCAGAATTTTAAAAATCAGCAGGAACAGCAGAAACTTTTCCAGGGCTCTTTAGCATATTCTGATTTGGCATCTTCTTCGGATTTTAATTTTGATGAAGAAAAAAAATATGATTTTTCGTATAAATCTTCAGTTAATATCGTGGCGTAATTTTCCGATAAAATTTGTGAGGTAAACTATGGAATTGAATACAATTATGTCTTCTAGTGAAAAATTTGCCGTTGAAAATCAGGTTAATAATTTTAATAAATCTAACCAGATTAATGGCAGAACGCAGTCAAAAGAATTGGGAAAAGACGATTTCTTAAAACTTTTGATTACTCAGCTTGCAAATCAAGACCCAACAAGTCCTATGGAGGACACTCAGTTTATTTCGCAGATGGCACAATTTTCTTCCCTTGAGCAGATGACGAATATGAGTTCTTCTTTTGAAAAAATGGCTGGAATGTTGAACTCAACTCAGGCTGCAAATACAATCGGAAAAACTGTTGAACTTGATTTAGGCGATACAGTTACTCGTGGCGTTGTTGAAGGTTCTTCGATGGGGCAAAATCCTCAGGTTATCGTAAATGGAATGTTTTACGATTTGAACAGAATTAAAGCAGTTTATAACTAACTTGAAAATAAAAGGCGGTAAATATTATGATGAGATCACTTTATTCCGGCGTTTCCGGATTGCAAAATCACCAGACAAGAATGGATGTTATTGGAAATAATATTTCTAATGTTAACACAACAGGTTTTAAACGAGGCCGAGTTAATTTTCAAGATATGATTAGTCAGCAGGTTGGTGGAGCCTCAAAACCTACAGAAGAATTAGGCGGCGTAAACCCTAAAGATGTAGGACTTGGAATGACAATTGCCACTATTGAACAGGTTTTCACTCAGGGAAATCTTCAGACAACTGGCGTTTCTACAGATGTTGCGATTCAGGGAAACGGATTTTTTGTTCTTAAAAATGGCGAAGAAAGTTTTTATACAAGAAATGGTTCGTTTGGAATCGATCGCGACGGAACTTTGGTAAATCCTGCAAATGGAATGAAAGTTCAAGGTTGGATGGCAAATGAAGTAAACGGCGAAATGATTGTTACAACTGCTGCAACTCCTTCAGATTTAACAATTCCTGTTGGTTCAAAAGATCCTGCAAAAGCCACAGAAAATGTAAAATTCGCTTGCAACTTGAATAAAAATACTCCAGAAATCCTTGAAGGGGCGAGTGCTTCTGATGTTATAAAAGGCACTTGGTCAACTGAACAGGATATTTATGACAGTTTTGGAAATAAACACATTTTGAATGTTTCTTTTAGACGCGTTGTTGGAAATCCTAATCAGTGGGAAGCAACTGTAAATATTGACCCTACAAATTCTGATTTTACACAGACAAGAATCGGACTTGACACTACAGATGGAGTTCAAAATACTTTCCTTGTAAATTTTGACAATTATGGTCAGCTTCAGAGCGTAACTGATTCTGCCGGAAATGTAACACAGCCTTCTGGAGAAATTGTTTTGCAGACTTCTTACACAGTTCCGGAAGCTAATGCTGATGAAAATGGAAATCCGTACCGCCAGACTTTAAATATTAATCTTGGAACAATCGGAAGTATGAAAAATACGATTACTCAGTCTGCTTCAAGTTCTACTACAAAAGCATACAGTCAGGACGGATACACTTTAGGCTATCTTGATAACTTTAAAATTGATTCAACTGGAACTATTACAGGTGTTTATTCAAACGGAACAAATCGTGTAATCGGTCAGCTTGCAATGGCAAGTTTTACTAATGATCGAGGCCTTGAAAAAGCTGGGGATTCAACTTATGTGGCTTCAAATAACTCAGGTCAGGCTAGCATTGGTGAATCGGGCCTTCAGGGAAAAGGGACACTTTTGGCTGGCGCATTGGAAATGAGTAATGTTGATTTATCTGAACAGATGACAGATATGATTGTAACTCAGCGCGGATTCCAGTCAAATGCAAAGACAATTCAAACTGCCGACACATTGCTTGAAACAGTTTTAAGTTTGAAACGATAATAAAATAGAATAAAACTTAAAATATAAGGCTGCACTCGAAAAAGGGTGCAGTTTTTTTTTACAAAAGTGAATTTAAAAATCGATTTTATGTAGAATTTGATTTGATTTTTTAATGTAGCTGAACAAAAATCAGTTTAAAATAAAAAAAGCACCTTGAAAAATCAAAGTGCTTAAGTGCCACAAGTTGGAATCGGACCAACGACATACGGATTTTCAGTCCGGCGCTCTACCAACTGAG
>CAVHIX010000225.1:0-2918 GCA_963636135.1 Anaerovoracaceae bacterium | reverse complement strand
AATTAATAGTTGAAACAAAAATTTTATTTTCAGGATTTTCAATTATTTTAAATTATTTTAAATATCTTTTTAGAAATCTTTTCTGGAGAAACGGCTAGCCATATTAAAATGTGAGTGTCAATTAAATATTTCATAGAGTACAAAGTTCTTCTTCTGAAATTTCCCAATTGTCTGAAAATTTTACTGAGGCTTTGTTTGAAAATTTGCCAAATTTTCGTTTTTTTGAATTTCTTTTTTCATTCATTTTTTCAAGAGAAATTGCGAGGTTATAGATAATAAGTTGTTGTTCTTCTGTTAGGGTAGAAAAAGTCTTTTTTTAAACTTCATAACTCATAAAACGCCTCCATAGTTAATATAGCATACAAAAATTAAATTGTCTTGTTTAAAACGCCATTTCGCTTAAGGCGATTGTTATTGGGAGCGTAAAAATTGAAAGAAGGCTTGTGATTATGCACAAAAGGGCGGCGTACGAATCGTCTTTTTTTAGGAGAACGGCCATGCTTGAAACGCTCATTCCGGTTGGGCAGATTGCGGCGATTAAAATTACATAGCAGATTATGCGAATGTCTTTAAAATTCGGGAATAATTTGTATGTTCCAAAAACGATTAAAAATGTTACGAGCGCGATTATTACAAATTTTACGATGCAGACGCGGATTATTCTTTTGGTGTACGAACTTTCAGAAGATTTTTTGAATGTTGCAAAAAGCATTCCGAGTAAAATCATTGCCATTGCGGTGTTCATTGAACCGATGTATTCTAATGGAAGAGAAATGATTTCCGGGAGTTTGAACGGAAGGCAGAATAAAATTATTCCGAAAATTACGCATAAAATATTCGGATTTGTGATTATTCGAATGAGATTGATTTTCCCGCCGACTAAAGCGTAACCAAAAGTCCACAAAAAGATGTTGAAAACTGCGATGAAACTTAAAAGGTAAAAAACGCCTTCGCTTCCGATTACGCCGTTGATTAAAGGAATTCCGATGAATGCACAATTACTCATAAAACTTGCGATTCTGTCGAGTCCGTCTAAAGATTTTTCTGATTCTAAATCTGATTTTGTTCGGCAAAAAATTATGGAAATTAAAACCATTACAAGATGAACGATAATTGAAAGAACAAATGTAAATCCGAAACTTTTGAACTTTTCTGAATCAAAATCGATGTTAAAACTGTTTAAAACTAAACACGGGCTTATAACGAACAAAAGCATTTTACTCACAAATTGCTGTTCCGTAACGCCGAATTTAAATTTTTTTGTCACAAAGAACGCACAAAGAGCGATTAAAAGCATTATCACAAGTTGTTTTATTACAAGTAAATACATAAATTCCTCGCCTACAATCTGATTCTTGCTGCGTGTGCGTGAGCCGATAAACCTTCTGCATCTCCTAAAAATCCAGCTGCGGTTGCCGATTTTTTAATTCCTTCTGAATCTTTTGTGGCTTTTAGCGTTGTAACCGTTTTTAAGAAAACACGAACGCTCAATCCCCCGGAATAATGTGCCGCCCCGCTAGTTGGAAGAGTGTGATTTAATCCGGCAGCGTAATCGCCAAAAACTTCTGCGGAATAGTGCCCGATAAAAAGTGAACCGTAATTTCTAACAAGATTTAAAACTGTTTTCTGATTTTCGCTTTCGCTCATTGCAATTTCTAGGTGTTCTGGGGCCTTTTTATTTGCCAAGAGGGCCGCCTGTTTGTAAGAATCTGCAATAATTATTAATCCCTGATTATTGATGCTTTCGCGGGCAGTATTTTTTGTTGAAAGATTTTCAAGCTGAAGTTCGATTTGTTCTTGAACGCTTTTTGCCAATTTTTCGCTTGTTGTAACCATTACCGGTTGAGCGACAACATCGTGTTCTGCCTGAGCCAATAAATCTGAAGCCACCCAGGAAGGATCTGCTGAATCGTCTGCAATTATAAAAACTTCGGTAGGGCCTGCAACCATATCGATTCCGACTTTTCCGTAAACCTGTTTTTTTGCCGCTGCAACAAATTTATTTCCCGGGCCGACAATTACATCAACTGAAGGAATTGATTCTGTTCCGTACGCCATAGCAGCAATCGCCTGAGAGCCGCCGCACGCGTAAACTTTTTTACAACCGCAAATGTATGCTGCAGCCATAATTCCTTCATCGGCATAAGGTTTCCCGTTAATAAAAGGAGAGCCTGGTTTTCCAGAGTTTTGAGATTCGGCATTTTTTGCGTCATCTGGGTGAACTCTTGGAGGAGTGCACATAATAATTTCGCCAACGCCCGCTGCAACCGCTGGAGTTACAGTCATAATTACAGTTGAAACTAACGGAAATTTTCCGGCTGGAACATAAACGCCCGCTTTTTCAACAGGAATAGTTTTTTGACCAGTAAAAAGGCCTGGAGTAAGTTCAATTTCAAAATCGTTGAAAGATTCTTTTTGTTTTAGTGCAAAACGCAACGCCAAATCGTGGGAATAGCAAATGGCATTGTAAACACCTGGTTTTTGGGCCTTTAATTTTTCGGCAGCATTTTTTAAATCCTGTTCGCTGATTAAAAAATCTTTTGGAGAAGAAACATCAAACTGTTTTGAATATTTTTTAATCGCTTCATCGCCATTTTGAATAACATCTTTTATTACAGACTGAACAATTTCATTTGATTCAGAAAAAGTTCTCCCTGAAAACCAATCATTTGAAACTTCGCTAGCTTTTACAATTTTTATCATTTTTTCTCCCGCAAATTTTTGCGCTAATATTGAAGATTTTAATGAATTTTCTATTTTTAATAAATAAATTTAGAAAATTTTCTTTTCATATTTGCGATTTGACGGTATCTTTAAAGATAGAGGAATTTAGATGGCTAGTTTAGCATTATCAGAAATCGAAAATAAAATAAAATCAGTCTCTTATGAAGAACAACTTGCTTTGTTTTCTTTTATAG
>CAVHIX010000224.1:0-2924 GCA_963636135.1 Anaerovoracaceae bacterium | reverse complement strand
ACGATATTATAATGTTCTTTAATAGCTTTAGTTAAAATTGCTTCTGTCATTTTTTCAGCAAAAGACGCTGTATATTTTGGAGAATCTTTTCCGTATTGTTCTTGAATCTGTTTATAATTTGGATAAAATTTTCTAAAGTCATCACCAGAAATAACAACTATATTATTAAAACATAATTGAGAGGCTCGTTTTAGTAATCCAGATTTTCCAGCTCCTGGTTGACCACCTAAAACATAACCTTTTGGCAACATTGCAGGTTCAATGTTATTTTCAGTTCCTTCTAAAAGCATTTTCCATACAGAATCAAATGCTTTTTCTACTGCTTCGTCATCAGTCATATTTATTATACAATTCCTTAATTTTTGCAGCCATATTTTTAAAATCAAAAATCTCTGGAGGATTTCTAATTAAAGAAGTGTAATAACTATGCAATTGAACATTATCAATATTTGAATCCGCTGTAACTGAATGTTGAGAAAGTCTTGCCATTGCTCCAGTTGTCAATTCCAATAATACATCTTTTTCCATTAAGGTTGCCATATTTACCTCCAATTGCTTAATTATATGTATAAACATATATAACTGTCAATCAATTTTTAATTATAAAAAATCAAAGTTTTTCCGTAACAATTTGAAAAAAAAACTTGACTAATCAATTAAAAAGTTATATATTCTAAGTATGAATACAAGTAATTGGGGCGGCTCAAGAAAAGGATCTGGACGTAAACCAACTGGCAAAAAAATTGTAAATCTCACACTCACGCTAAAAAATCAAGCTCAGGCAGATTTATTAAAAAAGCGTGCTGCGGATTGCGGTTTGACAGTCAGCCAACTTGTAATCAAATTTTTCAGGTTAGATGAATCTGAAAATTAGCCACTTTATAAAAGTATTTCGCATAAGCTCAAAATAAAAATTTTTGGAATATTTTTATAAATTTTTGTAAATTACATTAAACCATTCGGGGAGCTAGTATGGTCAATTTTGTAAAAGAAACTTAATCTTTAACAAGGAGTTTTTATGACCGTACAAGAGTTAAAACAAAATTTACCGCAAATGTATTTCATTAAAACAAAAAAGACAGTAACCGAACCCGACTACTATCTTTTAAAAGAAGCCTACATTCCGGATAGCGATTCGTACTTTCCAGAACCAAACGAAGTTACTGGCAGAACCCGGATTTTTCCGCTTTCCGTAACAGCTTACCCTGGTGTTTTAAAACGAATGACCGCAATGGAAGCCGGAGCTTGGGCTTTCACAAAATGCAAACAACAACATTGGGAATTAAGCCTCGATAATGTTCAGTGTTGCCTTGCAAACCTAGAAATGGATTTTTAATCAAATAAAAAAATATTTCTTGACAATTCGTATATACACATTATATATTATTTATAGGCAGTAAGTTATGGGAAAAACGATTGTACACGGCAATTTTGAATGGGATTCTGAAAAAGATAGATTAAATATTGAAAATCACGGATTCAGTTTTGAAGAAATTTTGCCAATGTTTGATGACCCGCTTTTCTGTGAATTGTATGATTCCAAACATTCAACCGTAGAGGAAACTAGATATTTGGGACTTGCAAAAGTAAATGGATTTACAGTTATTGTTTCAAGTTATACCGAAAGAAAACGGACTAGAATTATTTCTGCCCGAATTTCAACGACAGAGGAGGAAAAACAATATGAAGAATGGTGTAAACAATTTTACAACTGAAAGAGTTGAAGAACTTCGCAAGAACATTGACTTTTCAGATATTCCAGAAATTAAGGATTTTTCAAGTGGACATCTTCGAAATTGGAAACCGGCAAAAAAAGCTATGAGTTTCCGAATCGACCTTGATAATTTGCAATGGCTACAAAGTGAAGGCATTAAAGGCTATCAGAGAAAAATGAATGAAGTCCTGCGTTGGGCTCGTCAAAATGGTTGCCCTTTAACCCAATTTTAAAGTTGGTATACCTTCATAACATTTCTTACCAATATTAATTAAAAATAAAAACACGACCGACACGTGTCGGTTCAAAAAGGAAATAACTATGAAAAAAATAAAAAAATTATTCTTACTTGCTTTAGTCGCATTTACATTTTCAGCTTGTAGTAATGACGCCGGCAGTTCTTCTTCTGAAAGTGATGAAAATTTAGTAGTTGATACAAACACACTTTATACAGTTACATTCCATTTTAATTTTCCAGAACAAACAAAAACATCAACAACATACTATGAATATTATACAGACGCACAAAAATGTTCTGTTCCAAGTGATTTTGATTCAACAAAAGGTGGCGATTATACTGAAACTAAACAAAAATATAAAAATCAAACTATTTATTTTATTCGATCCACTTATAATCCATTCAGTTATCTTGCAAAACAAGCACTTCCAGCATACGAATTTTATGATACGGAATCAGAAAACTACAAAGATAAAACTGACGCCGAATATAGTTGGATTTTTAAATCTTGGAACACAAAAGCAGATGGCTCTGGAACAAATTATAAACCAATAATAAATGATAAAACTGGCATAAAATATATTGTCAAAGGAAATGTAGATTTATACGCTCAGTATGAATTATTCTCATACGAAAAAAAATTATATTACGAAGCCTTAGAAGATTCAAATAATTAAAAATTTAATAAAAACACGACCGACTTGTGTCGGTTCAAAAGAAAATAACTATGAAAAATATAAAGAAATTCCTTTTACTTGCTTTTTTAGCATTTACATTTTCTGCCTGTAATAATAATGTAGAAAATTCTTCCAGCGAAAATAACTCTGTAAACAATGAAAGTATTAAATCAACCTATACAATAAAATTTGATGTAAATATTCCTCCCAAGAATAATACTACGGCTATTTTCCTTAGTGATGAAACTTTAACAAATTATACTAATATCTTATTTGTATCCACAACAAAAGTTGA
>CAVHIX010000223.1:0-2928 GCA_963636135.1 Anaerovoracaceae bacterium | reverse complement strand
GTCGTTTGGAGCGTATTCTAAAACTGTTGTAAAAAATTTTTGAGCTTCTTCTTTTTTGCCGAGTTTTAAATTTAAATACCCAAGATTTGAAATGATTTTTATATTTTCCGGGTCAACTTCAAACGCTTTAAAAAGATTTTCTTTTGCTTCTTCAGTTTTGTTCAATTCAATCTGGCAAAGGGCAAGTTCATTTAAAGTTTCAGCATTTTTATTTGAATCACATTTTACGGCCTGCAAAAATGCCTTTTCCGCATCAGAATAGCGTTTTTGTTTTCGTAGAGCCCAACCGCAAATGAACCATGCGTTAGAAGATTCAGGATTTTTTTCAAGGAAGTCGCGAATCTTTTCTAATGCTTCAGATTCTTTATTTTGCGAAATGAGTAAATAGGCCTTTTCAAATGCTTCGTTATCGAGTTGTTCTTCTGTAATTTTTGAAATCATTTCCTGGGCGCGATCTTTTCGGTAGAGGCTATTTTCATCTTTTTCTTCTTCTTTGTCATCGAAAGTTAAGGCAAGGTAAGTTTCAAATGCTTCTTTTGCATTTTTATAGCTGTGTTGTTTCAAATAAAAAAATCCTGCGTTAAAAAATGCTTCTGGAATTGGAGGTTCCCCGTCCATCGCTTCTTTGTAATAATTTAAGGCATCATTGTCGTAGGCATCGGCGTCTTCTGTAAGGCCTGAAGTTCTGTAAGATGTGCCTCGCTGATCTAAAAAGAGGGCATAATTTAAAATTGTAGCTTTATTTTCTGGATCTAAACCGCGCAAAACCATAAAAAGTTCTTCGGCTAAATCCCATTCTTCATTTTTAGTTTTTAAAATTGCCGCTTCGTTCATTTCTTTTTCGATATTCGGGCGAGCTTTTTTGATAATTGAACGGTAATAATCCAAATGTGGATTGTGTTTGTCGTACGCTAAAACAGTTAAAATTCCGGAAAGAATTTGTTCCGCCGTAATATCTTTTGTGTTGTATGAATCAGGATCGTCTTTTAATTTTTTTTGTACCGGAAGAGGAATCGTTGTGTCAAGCTGAAAGGCCTTTTCTGAAAGTTTAAAATCTTCTGGTAAATTGATAAAATAAATTGATTGTAATGAATTTGAATTAGACATAAAATTAATATAAATAAAAAAAAATCATTCGTCAATGAAATTAAATTTAAAACCTAAAACGCTCGGTACATTTGGTGTAAGAAATTCTTTTACAACAGAACGATTTTTTAAAACTAAGTGAGTGGAACTTCCGCCGTCAAATTCCATTGCGTCAGTTGCGCCTAAAGCTTTTAAAATTTTTGCACAATCATTGAAAGATAAATTTTTTCCAGAAAGAATGAAAAAATCGTTTGTTTTTTTAGAAAGGCCCGCCGCCATCCTAGTGTCGTAAATTTCTTTAAAGTAAATTAAATTTTCGTTTTCTAAGATTTGAAAAAATACTCCGACTGCAAAATCGGCATTTTCTTCTATATTACTTTGATTTTTTACAATTTTTGCCGTAAATCCGTTTTGGTTTTCAAAAAATAAAAGGGCGGCATATTCATTTTGTGGCGGATTTATAAGATTTCTTTGATTTATAACAACGCCGACCGGTTGAGTTTTTGCAGTTAGGTTATACCGGTTTTTGGTTCTAAACGGATTTGTATTTACCGCAAGAAAAAGATTATTTTTTTTTGAAAAACTTTTTACATTTTGAGAATTGTACCATTCGCTTTTTTGTTCCGGGTAAATTTTAATTTTAAGATTCGGATTTGAAAGATTGAATTTTATAACAAAAAAAGTTGGCGTTTTTTTTGAAAAAGATTGAATCTGTTCAGTTTTAAAAAAATTTACAGAATCAGATTTTTTTGTGCAATCGATTATTTCAAAATCTTTTAAGGAATTTTGCAAAAAATCATTTTGCGTCTGTGGCAGCGTTTTACATGAAAATAAAAAAATTGAAAAAATAAAAAGAAATATTTTAAATCTGTAATTTTTAACCATTTTGTTCAGCGAGTTTGTGATTTTGTTCCGTTATAAATTGCATAAAATAATCTTCTAGAGTTTTTTGAGGGCCTTCAATTTTTAATCTTTGGCGGGCAAGACAGTTATCGCGGCGAACAGTGTACATAGAGTAAAAATCACGGTAGTCAAGGCCAGCATCTGATTTTACATGTTCTCCTAAAAATTGTGAAACTTCATCGCGACCAATTGCAGGAATTCCTTTGTCGCGTAAAATTGTGCGGAGTTTTTTAATCTGTTCGTATGAAATTCCGAATAAAAATTCTTCCATTGCCTGATTTACACCCGGGGATGAAAGTTTTTGTTTGATGAATTTGACCCAAGTGTCGTCCATTTGCATTGAAATTTGTAAAAGTTCGCTAGTTCCCATCATTGTGCCGAATGCAGGGGCCAATTTTCGACGGGCAAGCCAAACTTTTTGAAGAACGGGCGCCATTGATTCAATTGTAAAATCTTTTCGGTATTCCCAGATTAAAAGAAGGGATTGAGCCCATTCTCTGCGGAATTCGATAGGTTCTTCTGCGTCGTGAATCAAGTTTAAATAAACATCTTCCGCCATTAAATTAAAAAGCAGCGTAATTGTAGAAAGATTTAGTTCAGAAATTAAATCTTGTGGTGCGTTCAGTTGCGTTACAATTCGTGTCATTGAAGAAAATCTGTGAATTTTTGCAACGATAAAACCTTTTCCGAGAGTTGCTTTTGACGGTAAATGAAGCATATTGTCGCCGCGGCTCTGGTGTTTGATTAAAGATTCGATTAAAAGGGAAGGAGTTCGCACCCCACCAGAAAGATTTTGTTTTTCAAGCAGCGAAGGGAATTGTTCAATCGAGGCTGAAAGAAATTGCAAATCTTTTATGCTTTTTTCTACAAGAATTATTTTTTCTGGAGAAGTTTGTCTTAAAAACGCTAAAACTTTTTTATAAAGAATTTCTTCTTTTG
>CAVHIX010000222.1:0-2977 GCA_963636135.1 Anaerovoracaceae bacterium | reverse complement strand
TATTGCAACTCCTGATACTTCAAAAATGAATCTTGACCATGTAAAATCTTTTGAAAAAGAACGCGATGCAGCTGGAATTAAGGGAGACGAAATTTCTCCAAAACTTCTTCCAGTTTATCATCATGGAAATCCAGAATTCGACAAATTGATTCCTGGGGCAACTAAATAAAATTTAAAAAGAATTTCTTTTTACAAAACGGCCCAAGTTTAACTTCTGTTTTGCTTGGGCTTTTTTTCTAAAATATTATTTTGAAATTTTAGAAAAAATTATTTTCAAAAAAATAAAAAATAAGTATAATTGTACAGAAATAAAATTTGCACATTTTTATACAAGGAGTTTAATTATGGCAAACAAAATAACTATTATTGGTGCTGGTCAGGTAGGTTCTACAATCGCTTATGCTCTTACTCTCAAAAACCTTGCCTCTGAAATTCTTCTTATTGATATAGCAAAAGACAGAGCTATGGGTGAAGCAATGGACATTCGCCAAGGAACTCCTTTTATTGGTCCTGTTTATGTTCACGATGGTGATTACAACGATGCAAAAGATTCAGATATCGTAGTTTTAACTTCTGGAGTTGCACGAAAACCAGGTCAGTCTCGTCTTGAACTTGCACAAACAAATGTTGACATTACAAAAACAATCATTCCACAGATTACAAAAGTTGCTCCAAATGCGCTTTATGTAATTGTTGCAAATCCTGTAGACATTTTAACTTATCAGTTTATTAAAACTTCAGGAATTCCAGCTGACAGAATCGTAGGAACTGGAACAATGCTCGATACAGCAAGATTCAGAGCCCGCATTGCAGAAACTTACAAAGTTGGTCAGGAAAATGTTCACGGTTATGTATTCGGCGAACACGGAGATTCTTCTTTCATTCCTTGGTCATTGGCAAACATTGGTTCAATTCCTGTTGATAAATACAAAGACGCTTACGAAGGCGGAAACTTACCTTCTTTCGACAAAAACGATGTTGAAGATTATGTAAGAAAATCAGGCGGAATCATTATCGCTGCAAAAAAATGTACAAACTATGCAATCGGAATTACAACTGCGACTTTGTGTGAAGCTTTAAGCTATTCAACAGGAACAGTTTTAACACTTTCTTCTATGTTGAACGGCGAATACGGCATCAGCGATGTATGTCTTTCTATTCCAGCTGTTGTAAATTCTAACGGAATTACAGGAAGATTAATTGCACCTTTAACAGATACAGAAATCGCATCTTTAAAACACAGTGCAGATTGCTTAAAAGACGTAATCAAACAGTTAAATTTCTAATAAAAAAGGTTCTTAAATATGGAATACAAAATCGAACACGACTCAATGGGTGAAGTAAAAGTTCCTGCAGATAAATACTGGGGAGCACAAACAGAACGAAGTCATGAAAATTTTGAAATCGGTATTGGTCTTGAAACAATGCCTCGTGAAATTACAAAAGCATTCGGTTATTTAAAGAAGGCTGCAGCAATTGCAAACAATTCTTTAAAACCTGAAAAAATGACTGCAGAAAAACTTTCAGCAATTTCTAAAGCTTGTGATGAAGTAATTTCTGGTTCATTGAATGATCACTTTCCGCTTGTAGTTTGGCAAACTGGTTCTGGAACACAGAGCAATATGAATGCAAACGAAGTAATTGCAAACCGCGCAAACGAAATTGCCGGTAAAAAACTCTGTCATCCAAACGATGATATTAATATGAGCCAGTCTTCGAACGATACATTCCCAACTGCACTTCACATTTCAGCAGTTTGTGTAATTGAAGATAAATTGATTCCTGCAATCGATACTTTAGTAGCAACTTTTAAACGCCTTGAAAAAGAAAATGAAGGAATCGTAAAATCAGGAAGAACTCACCTTCAGGATGCAGTTCCGATTGCTTTTGATCAGGAAATTTCTGGTTGGCGAACTTCAATCGAACGCGATAAAGAAATGCTTTTATCAAGTCTTCCATATTTAAAACAGCTTGCTTTAGGCGGAACTGCCGTTGGAACAGGATTAAATGCTCCAAAAGGATTTGACGCAAAAGTTGCAGAAGCAGTTTCTTCTTTAACAGGAAAAACTTTTGTAACCGCTCCAAACAAATTCCATGCTTTAACTTCAAAAGATGAACTTGTTTTTGCACACGGAGCAATCAAAGCTTTAGCCTGCGATATGATGAAAATTGCAAATGATGTTCGATGGCTTGCTTCAGGCCCTCGCGATGGTCTTGGCGAAATCCATATTCCAGAAAACGAACCAGGTTCTTCAATTATGCCAGGAAAAGTAAATCCTACTCAGTGCGAAGCTGTAACTATGGTTGCCGTTCAGGTTATGGGAAACGACGCTGCCGTTGGTTTTGCCGCAAGTCAGGGCAATTTTGAATTGAATGTATTTATGCCTGTAATCGCGTATAATTTTATTCAATCTGCCCGCCTTTTAGCTGAAAGTATGCTCAGTTTCAACAAAAATTGTGCCGTAGGAATTAAAGCTAATAAAGAAAAAATGCATCACAATCTTTATAATTCTTTGATGCTCGTTACTGCGTTAAATCCTTATATTGGTTATGAAAATGCCGCAAAAACTGCCCACAAAGCTTTCGATGAAAATATTTCATTAAAAGAAGCTTGCGTTGGACTCGGATTTTTGACTGCTGAAAAGTTTGATGAAGTTTTCAAACCGGAAGCAATGGCTTATCCACAAAAATAAAAATAAAATAATGTCATTCTGATTAATTTCAGGGTGGCATTATATTTTAACTTTATGAATTTTACAGAATTCAACCTTGGATTTGATGATGAAGGTCGCCGCTTAGACCGGATTTTACGGATTTTCTTAAAAAATTCTTCCCTTTCAGAACTTTATAGTCTTATTCGAAAAAATTTAATCAGAATAAATGATAAAAAAACTTCAGCGGATTATAAAATTCAACATTCTGATAAATTAAAAATCGCATCTTTTTTACTTGAAAAACAAAATTTAAAATCAGAAAA
>CAVHIX010000221.1:0-3026 GCA_963636135.1 Anaerovoracaceae bacterium | reverse complement strand
AGACACAAAAGCGAAAACAAACTGTAAAAGTCGATTAACTCAAAAAAACTTTTTTTCATAAAAAAATTATACCGGAAAAAATATAACAAAAATATAACAAACCACCGAATTTTGTAGATTTTTTATAAATTTTGAGCGATAATAGATTATTATGGAACAAAATGAAGATTTTATTGCAAAACTTCAGGCGGCTGTAAACGAAAAAGTTGCCTATTTTAATTCAACTGAACTGCCAAAAATGAAAGAAAATTACAGTTTAGTTCAAATTTGCGTAAAAAATCTTTTTGAATTGTTAGTAAGCCACGGATTAATCACTCCAGATCCATATAAATCAGATGAAAATCACGAAAATATCGAATTACCAGAAGAAACTCCTTTCAAAGACAGCGACATTTCTAACATTATGGGGTTGCGCCTTTCTGAATACGAATCGATTTTAAATTTCATCTGCAATTATTACAATTTTTCTGAAGAATTTCTAACTTTTGAAAAAATCGAAAAATTAAATATTTTAAACTCGTATATCAATTGGGCTAGCTGCACTCCTTCAAATTCAAAACCGAACACAAAGGGAATGGGGCTTCTTTTAAACGATTTGCGAAAAAAATCCCAGGCGGTAAGTACTGCAACTTTGAACGATATGCTCCACAAAAACGCCGAATCGATTTCAAAAAATATAAAACTTTTAAAAGAATTTTCAGAGTTAAAATCGGAAGTTTACAAACTTACAATCCGAAAAAAAATTATTTCAAATCCGGAATTTAATAACGACTCATACATTTCCGTAGACGATGAAGTTAAAGAAATTAAACGGCTTTATCCAAAAATCTTTCCGGGGCAAAAAGTTTATACTCATCTTTTGGTAGAAATTGCAAACGAAGACCAGGCTCTAAATAAAGAAGATTTACGCCAAAAAATCTTTGACAAATTGCAAATCCACGAAGAAATAAAAACTCCAAAACGCCCAAAAGTAAATTCTCGGGCAATTTTAATGGATTCGCTTCAAGCTCTAGTTTCATTAAACAGCGAATTTCCGATTTTAACAGAAATCGTCGTAAATAACTTTAACATTCTCGAAAACGAACGAAACAATTTCTTCAATAAAATTAAAAAATTTTTCAGGGCACTTTTCAACAAAAAAGATAAGCCAGTTTTATACAATGTTCAAATAGAAGATTTACAAAAAAAATCAAAATATGTTCAGGCCGTTGACATGAATGTTTTTATGACGACTCTTGAACGAAAAGGGATTTTATACAATTCGCTTGCGGATAAAAATTCTTCCGAATCGCAAAAAATTAATGCCGCCGAAGATGACGCCGTTCTTCAGTTTTTGTCAAAACAACTTTCCGAAACAAAAGAAATATTTTTAATTTTAACGGGCCTTGATGTTTATTTTAAATCTGCCGCAAATTCAAAAGATAAAATAAAAATCAAAGGATTAAAAATGGAACTTTTAACGCTCCAAAATGCAATCATCAAAGCAAATCAAAGGCGCGTTGAATACTGCTCAACCGTTGAAGATCAGATTAAATTTCAAAAATTAGGAATGGACATTTAATGAATAAAAAAATTTCAAAAATTGCACTTCTTTTAGTTTTGTTTTTGCCGTTTTATTTTTTCGGGCAAGATTCACAATTAGAACCTGAAGAACCAATTTTTGAGTTTCCAGATGATGGCGATTTAAGCGAACAGGATTTTCAAGAATCAGATGAAGAATCTTTTTTAAATGAACAAAATCAGAATTACAAAAAAAATATTACAATCGCCCACACGCCTTCAATTCAGACGCTAAATCCGCATAAAAGTTCTTACAGTTCAGAGGCGCAAATTCTTATAAATGTTTACGAGGGCCTTTTTTCTTATAATTCAAAAAATCTTGCACCAGAATTTGCAATCGCAAAAGAATACAAAATCAGCCGCGACAAAAAACGATGGACTTTCATTTTACGAGACGATGCAAAATTTTCAGACGGAACAAAAATCACTGCCGAAGATGTAAAAGCTTCCTGGGTAAAACTTTTACAGACAAAAAACGCGCCATATTCAAGCCTTTTTGACATTGTAAAGGGCGCAAAAAATGTAAGAAACGGTGGCGTCCTTGAAGATTTAGGAATTTATGTTTTAGATGAAAACACGATTTCTATTCATTTAAATAATCCGGCGTCTTATTTACCAAAACTTTTGTGCCTTCCCTCATTTGCAGTTGTTTCGCAAAATCCAGGCGTTTTTTCGGGGCCATTTTATATTTCAATGGTTACGCCAACAGAAATCGAACTTTTAAAAAATTACGAATATTACGATCAAAAAAATGTTTCTCTTGAACAAATTTCATTTTTGCTCACCGACGATTCTGAAGAAAATGCCTATCTTTACAATACGGGCCTTGCAGATTGGGTTACTGGAAACGCAAAACTTGAAAAAATTATAAATGAAAACGCAAAACAGATTTCAGCACAATTTGCAACAGAATTCTTCTTTTTTAAAAATTATGATGAATCTTCTCTATTTAAAACAAAAGATTTTAACATCTGGAATAAAAAAGAATTTCGCGCTGCCCTTTTAGAAGCCTGCCCTTGGGATTTACTTAGAAAAAATGTTTTTGTAAAGGCAAATACGCTCGTTTATCCGACGGCAGATTACCCGGAAGTTCAAGGATACGATTACACAGATCCGATTGAAGCAAAAAATCTTATGCAAAGTGCCCGAAAAAAATACAATATCCCGGAAGAACAGATTTTAAATCTTTCAATTGCAGTTTCTGAATATTCTGTTGAACGCGTAAAAATCTTTGAAGATGCTTGGGCTCCGTTAGGCGTAAATGTGAATTTTACAATTTTAAAAGCAACCGATTATTTAACAAAACAAAATTCTACGAGTGCGGATTTATTTTTATATTCCTGGATTGGAGACTTTTTAGACCCACTGGCATTTTTGGAACTTTTCAAATCTGATTCGGTTTTAAATACTTCAAATTGGAAAAATCAGGAATTTGACGAAAAACTTCAGGAAGCAAATCTTTACAC